>SKNE01000249.1 GCA_007120675.1 Bacteroidales bacterium | reverse complement strand
TTTGGACTTGGTGCGGGAGAGCACCAGGCCAGCCTCCATAATCCCGATTACGATTTTCCTGACGACATCATTCCAACAGGGGCCGGCATGTTTTTTAAGATCCTCCAGCAAACCGTCAAGCTTCAATAAATATGTTCAACACCTCCTACATAGAGATCAGCAAAAAGGCATTTAAAAACAATATCCGCTACCTGAAGAAGATCATTGGAAATGATATCCGCTTCTCTTCGGTGATCAAGGGAAACGCCTATGGTCACGGCGTGGAAAACATCGTTCCCCTGGCCGAGGAGGCGGGCATAGACCACTTTTCCGTATTCTCAGCCAAAGAGGCCTATGACGCATTGCCCGTGATGTCGCCCAAAAGCCGTATCATGATCATGGGGATGCTGGACGATGAAGAGATTGAATGGGCCATTGAAAATGATATCGCCTTCTTTGTCTTTGATATGGGCCGGTTGGAGAAGGCGGTTGAAACAGCCCGCATGCTGCAGAAAAAAGCCTGCATCCACATTGAGGTAGAGACAGGTTTTAACCGGACGGGCTTTGATTACAAGGAAATGCCGGCACTCATTGACTACCTGAAGAAAGAAAAGGAACACTACCTCTTCGAAGGCCTGTGCACCCATTACGCCGGTGCTGAAAGTTTGTCCAACTACCTTCGCATCAAAAACCAGATCACCCTGTTCAAACGGTTTCACCGTTATTTTTCCCGCCATGGACTGAATCCCCAACTCAGGCATACTGCCTGTTCAGCGGCTGCCCTGACCTATCCCAATACCATCATGGACATGGTCCGGTTTGGCATTGCACAATATGGTTTCTGGCCAAGTCCGGAAACCCATATGTTTCGTTTTCAGAAAGACAGCAGTGATGCCAACCCCCTGCGCAGGCTCCTGTCGTGGAAGTCAAAGGTGATGGTGGTAAAAGAGGTGGAGGCAGGCAATTTCATCGGTTATGGCAGCTCTTACCTGGCCAACAAACGGATGAAGATAGCCATCATCCCCGTTGGATACGCCAATGGTTTCAGCCGGGCACTCAGCAACACCGGCAGGGTGCTGATCAGGGGACGCCGTGTGCCGGTTATCGGGACAGTCACCATGAATACCTTGACAGTCAACGTAACGGACATTCCCGGTGTGGAACGGGGTGACGAGGTGGTCATGATTGGCAAGCAAAAGCGGCTGAGCATCAGCATCGCTTCTTTCTGTGAGATGAGTGAACAGCTCAACTACCAGCTTTTAACGCGACTGCCTGCGGGTATCCCGCGCTTTATTGTAACTTAGCGCTACGCTGATGCGTTGAAATTTTTCGCCCCCCTGAAGGCCCCGTATCGGGTGCTTTCACCGGTGACAGGCCGGACAACCTGGAGTGCCTTTTGAAACGCTTACCCATTGACTCAAAAAAAGAAACAATGAAAGCCTCATTAAAAAGTTTTGCCAGTGACAACAATGCCCCGGTTCACGAAGCGGTATTCAGGGCCATGATGGAAGCCAACGAGGGAGACGCCATCGGTTATGGAGACGACATCCACACCCTGGCGGCGGAAAAAAAATTCAAGGATTTGTTTGGCAGCGATGTCAGGGTCTTTTTCATGCTCACGGGCACGGGCTCCAACGTGGCCTCTCTATCGCACGTGACCAGGCCTTACCACGCCATCATTTGTTCTGATAAGGCCCACCTGGAGAAGGATGAGTGCGGTGCACCGGAGAAGATGTGCGGCTGTAAATTACACACCCTTACATCGGCCGATGGCAAAATACAGGTTGAGCAGATCCTGCCCCTGCTTGAATCAAAGGGTTTTGAGCATCACGCCCAGCCGAAGGTACTGTCCATCACCCAGGCCACGGAGATGGGCACCGTTTACCATCCTGAGGAGATTCGAACGCTGGCCCGCCTGGCCAACGAACACGATCTGTATCTGCACATGGATGGGGCAAGAATTGCCAATGCAGCGGCTTCGCTGGATCTCTCGCTGGCAGAGATCACCAGATTTTGCGGGGTGGACATCCTTTCCTTTGGGGCCACCAAGAACGGGGCCATGGCAGCAGAGGCAGTGGTTTTCTTTGATCAAAGCATGGCCGCGGACTTTCAGTACACCAGGAAGCAGTCCATGCAGCTGCTGTCAAAAATGCGCTACGTGAGTGCCCAGTTCAATGCCCTTTTGCGCGATGACCTCTGGCTGAAAAATGCCCGGCATGCAAACAAAATGGCCGCTCTCCTTGCAGATAAGATAAAGGATATAGAGGACATAGAGATCACGCAGAAGGTGGAGACCAACGCTGTTTTCGCCTGCCTGCCTGACAGGGCCATCGAAAAACTGCAACGAAGGTATTTTTTCTATGTGTGGGACAAGGGAAGGAATGAGGTGCGGTGGATGACGGCCCACAACACAAGGGAAAGGGACATCGAAGAATTTGTGGAGGCCATCAGGTGGGCCCTGGGGTAAAGAGACCGGCCCAGGGGCTGGCTCAGCGGCAGGGTGTTTATCCCTTGCGGGCTCCCAGGTGGCGGTCACGGCCATGAATATCACGGCGCAGGGTGACATCCCGGAATCCGTGCGAGCTCACCAGCTGGACCATCTCCCTGCCCATCGCTTCATTGATCTCAAAATAGAGCCGTCCGCCCGGCCGCAGCCACCCTGCAGCCCGCTTGCAAATGGCTTCATAATAGATCAGCGGGTCATCGTCCGGCACAAACAACGCCATGGCGGGCTCGTGCCCTTTCACATGCAGTGACATGTCCCTCTTTTCTGATTCCCTCACGTAAGGCGGATTGCTGACCAGCACATCCAGTGAGGATGCTCCCACCTGGTCCATGGACGCCGATAAGATATCGCAGAGGCTGAACTCGATCTCCACCTGGTTTCTTACAGCGTTCCTTTTGGCCGTGTAAAGGGCCTGCTCGCTCTTGTCGCAGGCAAAAACCTTTGCATCCCTGAACAGGGAAGCCAGTGCAATGGCCATGCAGCCACTGCCCGTACCCACGTCGAGCATCCGTAAACCGGCAGTGGATTGGCTTCCGTCCCCAGGCAAGTCTTCCCTGATCCAGAGCACCAGAGACTCCGTTTCCGGACGCGGGATCAGTACCGAGGGGTTCACCTCGATGACGTGGTCAAGGAATGGTGCCTGACCCGTGATGTACTGAAGGGGTTCTCCCCTGTTCAGACGCCTTTGCCACTTGAAAAGGGAAACAATCAGGGACTCGGCCATGGGTTGCCGGGCCCGGAGCACTCGCTGGTCGGCAGGCAGCGAAAAAAAATGGCTGAACAGCGAATCGGCTATGGCCCCTTTCTCCCTTGGATCTTGCACGTAATCAAGTCCACCGACAAACCAGTTGTAAACGTCGCGGACTGCGTTGCTGCGGAGGTTCTTCATATGGTGTCTGGGTGATCCGAATGTATGACTTATGCGGGTTAGGGCGTATTATCCGTTCATCGGAAAGATTTCGGTCAGCCGGCGAAAAAACAAAGGCTGCCCTAATGTCCTGGTTCAGGATACAGCAGGTATTGCTCCCTGACCTGCAGGAACTCCTCCAGCTCGTCCTGCCAGGAGGCCCTGATGTCCTCTTCCGTATACCCCACCATGATCTGGTAGCGTAGCTTGCTGTTCCCGGCCAGCCGTTCAAAATAATCGTTGAAGAAGCCCTGTTTGTCAGGAAAGTCCCTGTAGGCATTGATCAGGTAGGACAGGTCGAGGGCTGTCTTTTCCTGCAGCAGGTGCAAACTCATGCCGCTCAGGTCTTTTCCATGGCAGGTCTTGCCCAGTTGCGGGGGATTGACGGAGGCCTGCCTGCGTTCAGGGGTGAACGAATAGGTATATGTTTCAGGCGGCAGGTCAGGATGACCGATGAGTTGAAAAGCCTTGTCTGTGCCCCTTCCTATGCTCAGCACTGTCCCCTCAAAGAAACACAGGGAAGGATACAGGTACACTGAGGTCATGTTCGGCAGATTGGGTGACGGGGCTACCGGCAGTGTGTATTGGCTCCGGCGGTGGTAGTTGGCCACTTCCACCACCCGGAGGTCGGCCTCCACCCCTCCCCTTAACCACCCCTCTCCGTTAACCATCATTGCGTACTCTCCAATGGTCATCCCGTAAACAACGGGAACGGGGTGCAGCCCCACGAACGATGCATGCTCAAGCTCCATGACCGGTCCGTCCACGTAATGAATGTTGGGATTGGGACGGTCCAGGACGATCACGGGGATATTCGCACGGGCCGCCTCATCCATGATAAAGGTCATGGTGGATATGTAGGTGTAAAAGCGCGCGCCCACATCCTGCATGTCAAACACGATGATGTCCAGATCCTCCAAATGCTCTTGCTGCGGCCTCCTGTTTCTGCCGTAAAGGCTCACCACCTCGAGCCCCTTCTCTGCATCGTAGGTGCTGCTTATCAGCTCGCCGTCAGCCGCTTGTCCCCTGAATCCATGCTCCGGACTAAACACCCGGATAAGGTCAAAGCCGCTGGCCAGCAGCGTATCCACCAGGTGCACATCCCCTATGAGCGATGTGTGATTCCCCGCCACCGCAATGCGTTTTCCTTGCAACAGGGGGAAGTAGGCATCGGTAAGGTAGGCTCCCGGGAGAATGGGTTCGTCCGCCTGCCGGCCCGACAGGCCGGAAAAGGCAAATAATATCCCAAGAACGGCTGTGACAAATTTTTTGTGCATCACCATCATCTTTTTAAGGGCGTTGTTTAAGCTTCCATTGGAACCGGTCCCCTGCATGGCTGTTCATTGAACGTGCTTGTGGGCGCGGTAGGATGACCGGACCAGGGGAGCACTTTCAACGTGCATGAACCCCTTTTTTCTCGCCACCTCGCCATAGCGTTCAAAATCGTCCGGGTGGACATACCGCTGGACCGGCAGGTTCTGCCTGGAGGGCTGCAGGTATTGTCCAATGGTCATTACCTGGGTACCTGCCCGCCTCAGGTCATCCATTGTTTCAAAGATCTCCTCCTCCGTTTCGCCCAGGCCAAGCATGATGCCCGACTTGGTCCGTATGCCGCTTCGGGAGGAGATGTACTCCAGCACCGAGAGGCTTCGGTCATAGCTGGCATACACGCGCACCAGGCGTGTCAGCCTCCTGACTGTCTCCAGGTTGTGACTGATCACATCAGGGCCTGCTTCCATGACGCGCGCGATATCTTCCTGGTTGCCCTTGAAGTCGGGTATCAGCGCCTCTATGGTCGTGTCGGGCGAGCTTTTCCTGATGGCCATGATGGTCTCCGCCCAGTGGGTGGAACCACCATCGGCAAGGTCGTCACGGTCCACGCTGGTCAGGACGCAATGTTTCAGCCGGGAGGCATGCACCGCCGATGCAACCTCTCTGGGCTCACGGGGATTTGGAGGCATGGGTTTTCCCGTTGGCACATTGCAAAACCGGCAACTCCGGGTACATACGTTACCCAAAATCATGAAAGTGGCCGTGCCGGCGCCCCAGCATTCCCCTTTGTTCGGACAGGCACCGCTCTCGCATATGGTATGCAAAGCACCTGCATCAAGGCGTTTACGCATCACCTGGTAATCGCCGGCCCTGGTTAGCTGCGTTCGCAACCATTCGGGCTTGCGCAAATAGGTTTGTTTGCCGGGGGACAAGGGTTCAGAAGCCATGCTGGACAGGTGTTGAAAGCCATACAAGGCACAAGTCGCCCCCTGCCTTTCCGCCGGGAATGGGACGGAGACGGGCAAAGAGGGCCACCTGTGCCTTGGATGTCAGTTTTTGATGATGAAGCAGTTTTTGCCGTTGCCGTAGCTGACAACATCCATGGCCCTTGCGTAAGCCATGATGTTACGGACGACTTGCCGGCCGGGGAGCTCCTGCCTGCCGGGGGGTGCAGGCCCTTCACCCTGCAGGGTCATCAACTGCTGCAGGGCCACTTGGTCAGAGGCAATCCGGCCTTTCAGGAACAATACATTCTGCATGATCGTGTACTCTTTGGTATTGAATTGTTTCATAGGCTGATTCTTTGTTTAAATCGATTTTACCAAGAACGGACAGGCAGGCGCGAATATTTTGTCATCACGAAAAAAGATTGAAAAGTGAAAAACTGTCATTCAGAAATATATGTATATTTGCGGATGCCGGCTTTACCAGGCAAAGAAACCAAATCATTTCCGACAATGAATTTACACGAATACCAGGGAAAGCAATTGCTGATGCGTTTTGATGTGCCCGTGGCCATGGGCATCCTTGTGGAAGATCCTGAAGAGGCCGTTGCTGCAGCAGAAAAGATCACGGAAGCTACGGGAATACGGCTTTGGGCCGTGAAGGCACAGGTGCACGCAGGCGGACGCGGAAAAGGTGGTGGTGTTAAAATCGCCAAAAGCCCCGATGAGGTTCGTGATCACGCCAGGGCCATCCTGGGTATGCGCCTGGTGACGCCGCAGACATCGGCTGAGGGAAAGCTGGTTAGGAAGGTCCTCATAGAACAAGGGATCTATTATCCCGGCGATAGTGAGCCGGCGGAGTATTACATGAGCCTGTTGCTCAACAGGGAGACCTCGCGCAATATGATCGTTTATTCACCCCGTGGTGGAATGAATATTGAAGAAGTGGCAGAGGAAACCCCTGAACAGATCTTCAGGGAAGAGATAGATCCCGTCGCGGGCATACAGCCCTTTCAGTGCCGGCGAATCGCTTTCAACCTGGGCCTCCAGGGAGAAGCATTCAAGAACATGGTGCGTTTTGTTCCCAGGCTGGTTAAAGCCTACCTGTCCTGCAATGCCAACCTGGTGGAGATCAACCCCCTGTTTAAGACTTCCGATAATAAGATACTTGTGGTGGACACCAAGATGACCATCGACGACAACGCACTCTTTAAACACCCGGACATAGCCGCCATGCGCGACATCCTGGAAGAAGACCCCATGGAGGTTGAAGCAGGAAAGCATGACCTGAACTATGTGAAACTGGATGGCAATGTGGGGTGCATGGTGAATGGCGCCGGGCTGGCCATGGCCACGATGGACATCATCAAGCTGAGCGGGGGTGAACCAGCCAACTTCCTCGATGTGGGCGGATCGGCCAGTGCAAAAAGGGTCGAAGAAGCGTTTCGCATCATTTTGAAAGATGAACACGTCAAGGTGATTCTTGTCAATATCTTCGGCGGGATCGTTCGCTGCGACAGGGTGGCCAACGGCATTGTGGATGCCTATAAAAACATCGGGGATATCCCTGTCCCCATCATCGTGCGCCTGCAGGGCACCAATGCCGAAGAGGCCAAAGAGATCATTGATCGCTCAGGTCTCAAGGTACAATCCGCCATCCTGCTTAAAGACGCAGCCGACATGGTCACCCGGGCAGTCTCCGCAGGCTGATTTGCGTACCCCCATTTCCCTTATGCTAAGATGCGTCCGGCACGGTAAACCCCGCTGTCGCAGGCTGACCTCCGGGCATCCGGCTTTAAGCTTGCTGCGGAACGTCTGCCGCCACCATTCGTTATTAACAAAGATTATCTTTTTATTAACATTGGCTCCGCTGGCCGTCTTCTTCCCTTTTTTCTTCTTATCTTAGCCCTTGATAAAAGCCTAAACTTCACGTCGTCAACAATATAGATAATCATGTATCTTCAAGGATATATAAGGTCGACCCATTGCATTGAATCATTACCCAAACACCAACAGTCAACACACAAAGCAAGTATTCATCAAAACACCCACAACATGAAAAAGCATTTACTGAGACAACTGACAGTATGTTTAACCATTGTCATCCTTGGCATGCCGGTACTGGTGGCCGACAACGACGTGGTGCCGGTTCAGGATATCCTTGAGTTGCAGGGACAGGATCCGGACAACACGACAGTCTACGAGCTGACCAATGAGGTGATCCTCATATACCAGCAATCCTTCCGCAACAAGAAATGGATCCAGGATGCAACCGCCGGCATTCAGATCGATGACCCCCAGGGCATCATCACAACCATTTATGAGCTGGGAGACGGATTAACCGGCATGCAGGGCACGCTTAACGTCCACAACAACAACTTCCAGTTTGTTCCGGTGGCTGACCCCGGTCCCCCCAATTCGTCCGGCAACGAGATGACCTACGTAGAAAGGACACTGGATGAGATCACCGTGGCTGATGCGGGCCGCCTGGTGAAGGTTTACGACCTGAGCTTTGATGAAGATTACCACGGGGACAATTTTGGTACGGGAACCAATTACGATGTTACCGATCCAAGCGGAGAGATCACATTTCGTACCGAGTTCTGGGAGGCAGACTACATTGGGGCCCCCATTCCCACCGAGGCCATCGATGTGGTGGTGATCGTGCATATGTTCCATGAGGCGGCGCAGATCACCGCCCGATCCCTGGCCGATATGGGCATCACCGACATGCACAACATCGCAGCCCTGCGAAACCAGGATCCGGACGGCGAAACCGTCTACACCCTCACCAACGAGGTGATCCTGACATACCAGGAGGACTGGCGCAACAGCAAATACATTGAAGACGGCACCGCCGGGATCCTCATTGACGACCCGGGCGACGGGGTGATTACCACCGAATATGAGATTTACGACGGCATCACAGGGTTGCAGGGTACCCTCAGCACATTTGGCAACATGTGGCAGTTTACACCCGTCGAGGACCCCGGACCGGCCACCTCCGGCAACAACGTGATCGAGCCCCCGGTGATCACCATGGACGAATTCGTTGACAACTTCATGACTTACCAGGCCCGCCTGGTGACACTGGAGAACGTTTACTTCGCTGAACCTGAAGGCAACTTTGCCAACGGACAGATCTATGAGTTTACCGATGGAACCACCTATGCAGAATTCCGCACCACCTTTTTCAACGTGGATTACATCGGTGATCCCATTCCGGCGGTAGAGCTCAACCTCACCGGCCTTCCCAACTCCAGGGCCGAAGGGGATTTCCTGACAGCCAGGAATTGGGGTGATATCGAGACGCTCACCTATTACTCCGTTACCTTCGAGATCATGGATGAAGCCGAGGATCCCATCGACGACGCCATGCTGGTTTTCAGGGGAGACACCCTCTATTCAGCCCCCTACTTTTTTGAAGAAGTACCTGTTGGCACACATCACTATGTGGCTTCCAGGGAGGGCTATCACACAGCCAGCGGACAGGTCAGCCTGACGGACGATGACCTGGTGCATCCCGTGATCATGGTGGTGATCGATCCCAACATGATCACCGAGTTTCCTTGGATTGAAGACTTTGAAGGGGAGGATTTCCCCCCGGAAAACTGGAGTCATTATGCCCTGGGTGATGCAGGAATGTGGGAATTAGACGACAGCCAGGCTTTTCATGATTTTACCAGCCAGGGACAGGAAGCCAACAGCTGGCTGGTTACCCCCCAGATTCAGCTTCCGGAGGATGAGGGCCTCC
>SKNE01000021.1 GCA_007120675.1 Bacteroidales bacterium | reverse complement strand
CGCCGTTGCTGCGCAAAATCTTGTTGTCCTTCACCAGGAGCTCCAGCTGACAACCTACACCACAATAGGGGCAGGTCGTGCGCACCTTGCGGATGCCATTCTCCAGGTGGATGTCGCTGCGGTGCAGCTTCTCTACGATGGCCCCGGTGGGACAAAGCTGGATGCATTCACCGCAGCCATCACACTCGCTTTCACCCCATTTGTCGTACCCCCCGATGATGTAAGAAACGATGCCCCTGTCGGTGAACGACAGCACATTCTTACCCTGCACCTCATCACACGCCTTGATGCATCGGAAGCACTTGATGCACTTGGCTGCGTCGTAACTCAGCACGGGGGAGCTGTCATCCCTGGGGTAGCCCAGCTCCTTCCATATGGAGGGGAATTGCCTGCTTTCTTCTTTATCGAGCCCGTAGCGGAAGACCAGCTCGCGGAATTCATCGGTGTAGCTGCCGTCATGGCTTTCGTCGTGTTCCGACAACAGGTAATCCAGGAGGTATTTGCGGGCCTCTTCCAGCTCCTCATCGAAAGCGGTGACCTTCATCCCTTCCGTTGCCTCTACGGCGCAGGAGGCGATCAGGCCACGCTGTCCCTCGATCTTCACGATGCACAGGCGGCAGGCCCCCGTGGGACTCAACTTCCTGTGATAGCACAGGTGGGGGATGGCGATTTGGTTGTCTTTGGCCACCTGCAGGAGGTTGGCTCCTTCGGTGGTGGTGATTGTCTGATTGTCTATGGTGATTTGGATCTTCTTGGACATGTTTGATCTGCTTAGTGGTTATTTTGCTTTGTTTTGGTGTGGTCCGGGCCTTGCTGCCGTAAGGGACCCCACCTCTGGTCCGGGCACCTCACCCCTGGCAAAGACTTACTTGCTGCCGGTTCAGGCGTGTCTCACCGTTGGCACAGCTGTTTAGCCGCCGGAACCAGCCCCTTGCCGCCGGGTCAGGCTTCCCCGTCCAGGAGTTCCTTCTTAAAGTAGCGGATGGCCGACTCTACCGGCAGGATGGGCGATTGTCCCAGCGGACAGAGGGAGGTGGCGGCCATCACTTCCGATTCGCGAAGCATTTCCGACAACAGTTTCTCCCTGCCTGGCTGTCCGTTCCTCAGCTTGTCGGCTTTCCTGACCAGCTGGGTGGTGCCCACGCGGCAGGGCACGCATTTGCCGCACGATTCGTGACGGAAGAACCGCAAGCAGTTGTGCAGGATGTCGTAAACGGAGTCCCCTTCGGCCATGACGATCACCGCCCCTGATCCCAGGGTGGCCCCTTTTTCACGGAGCTTGTCAAAGCTCATGGGGGTGTCCAGCATGCTTTCATCCACAAAGGTGCCTGCGGCCCCGCCCAGCAGGGCTGACTTAAAGGACTTACCCCCGCGCATCCCCCCTGCCAGCTCGATGAGCTGGCGAAGGCTCACGCCCATGGGAAGCTCATAACAGCCCGGTTTTTCCACCTGGCCGCTGATGGTGAATATCTTGGTGCCGGGGGAGTCCCCGGTGCCGATGCCCCGGTACCACTCCTGGCCGCGGGCAATGATCAGGGGGATGTTGGCCAGGGTCTCCACATTGTTCACCAGCGTAGGCTTGTTGAAGGCCCCTTTCTCTGCCGGGAACGGGGGCTTGATACGCGGATTGCCCCGCTTCCCCTCCAGCGACTCCAGCATGGTGAGCTCTTCACCGCAGAGGTAGGAGCCCGCCCCCAGCTTGATCCCCACATCCAGCGAATAGCCGGAACCCAGGATGTCCTTGCCGAGGAAGCCCGCTGCATAGGCATCATCAATGGCCTTCTGTGTTTTGCGGATCGATTCGTAATACTCTCCCCTGATGTAGATGTAGGCCTGGGAAGCTCCGATGGCATAAGCGGCAATGATGGTGCCCTCCAGGTAAAGGTGGGGGTCCTGTTCCATGATCACCCTGTCCTTGAACGTTCCGGGCTCCCCCTCATCGGCATTTACCACCACATAGCGCTCCCGGCAGCCGGGTCGCGAATCGTTGGTGAATCGTTGCTTCAGTCCGGAAGGAAAGCCCGCGCCGCCCCGTCCACGCAGTCCGGAGTCCACAATGGCCTCAATGACCGCTGCGGGTTCCATGGACAGGGCCTTTTTTAGCCCCTCATAGCCCCCTGCACCGAGATAGTCCCTGATGTTTTCCGGGTCGATATGCCCGATGTTTTTCAATACCAGCCGTTGTTCCTGTATAGCCATTCTTTGTTTCTTTCGTTAACGGTTTACTTCAGTGGGTTTCATGCATCCCTGTCACGATCCGGCGGCGGTTTGCCTGAATTGCCCGATGATCTCCCTTATGCGTTCATTGTCCAGGTTGTTGAAGACCTGGTCATTCACCATCATGGATGGCGCCTCCTGGCACTGGCCCAGGCACTCCGACAGCTCCAGGCTGAACAAATGATCGGCCGTGGTCTCCCCGGTCTTGATCCCCAGCAGGTCTTCCAGTGCGGCAATGAGGCTGTTCACCTTTAACAGCTCGCACACGGCCGATGCACAGACACGGATGATGTACCTTCCCCTGGGTTGGAGGCTGAACATGGTATAGTACCTGGCGACACCATATACGGAGCTTTTTGTCAGCTTCAGGTATCGCGCTGTCTCATCCAGGGCATCTTCGGTTAAGTATTGCTGTGGGTGAATGTCCTGCAAGGCGTGCAAGATGTTTAGCAGGTTGTGCTGCCTGGGCTCAAACTGCTTAATGATCTCTTGTATAGACATATATGAATTGTTGTGGTGCCGGTCATCTTCTGCGGACTGAACCTGCTTTGTCCGGGGAATGAAATCCTGGGCCAAAATACGAATAAATCAGGAAGAGATCCCCATCCCGGATGCTGAAAAGCCCTGATAACCACCTGTTTTTATTTAGACTGAATTTTGCAGGCCTCCCCATTCCCTGACCACCCCCTCATCCACATAGAGAAGGATCTTTTTTACCTGGCGGTGCCCCATCTTTTCCAGCACGGCAGCATAGGTATTCATCTGCGCTTCGTGTCGCTGATACTGCTTCCCGCTTTTATAGTCGATGATGGCGCATTCCTCGCCGGCGAACACGATCCTGTCTGGCCGGTAAAAGCTGCCGTCCTCATCAAAGATGCCTGCCTCGGTCTTTACGCGTACCCCGGGAGAAAAATACCTGGCCAGGGAGGGGTTGGCGAGCATCTGGTGTATCTTTGCCGACCACTCCTTTGAGGCGGTCGCATCGATTTCACCCCTTTCCTGCAACTGCCCGAGCACACGATCCACCTCACCGATCTCCCGGATCTCTTCCAGTGCCCTGTGCAGCAGATTGCCCCTTTCCATTGGGTCCTCATCCCCCAGCAGCATGCTGCGTTCGCGCTGGTGTGAGCGCATGCGCAAAGCGTGACTCCATGACCTGGAGGGGAGGTACTGCATGGTTTGCTCTTCACTGACCGGGGTGCCCTTCCCTTTTCGGACTGTTCCAACTTCACCGAAGTCATAGCTGTCCCGCCCCTCTTCCCACAGGGATTCATGCTGCAGAAAATCGTGCAGGAGGCCATTGACCGATTGTCTTTTGTACTCTTTCGCCTCCTTTTGCGTGAGGATGAAAAGCTTTTCCGAAGGCCTTGTAAAGGCCACATAGGTGGCATTCAGCAGGTCCAGGAAGGTCTTTTCCTGTTCCCTGGTGAGGTCTTTTTCAAACACCGTCCCGGCCAGGCTGCGCTGGCTCATCTCCAGCCACTGCGCGGGGATGTCCGGGATGCCCGACCGCTCACCGTCTGTCCACAGTCCATCCTTTGTCAGCCTGTCGGGCCGCTGGTAAGCAAAGGGGTGGATGACAACGGGAAACTGTAACCCTTTCGACTTGTGCACCGTCATCACCTGGACGGCTTCCAGGCCTTCGGGTACGATGATGGAATAATTGTGCCCTTTTTCCTCCCACCACTCAATGAAGTCGGCGTGCGACAGCTTGTGCTTTTCGGAAAAATCGAACACGGCATCCATGAAAAAGGCCACAAAGGCATTGGGTGTCCGCCCGCCGGAGAAGAACAAGCGAAGGATGGTTTCGCAGCTGTCGTAGATGTTCAGGTGGTCGAAATGGGCAAAACGGAACTCTATGCCATGACTTTTCAGCAGCTCTTCCAGTCCCCCGTGCAGCGATTGGTGCTTGCCCGAATGCCGGTAAAGGCCGGCGGAGTGCAGGCATTCGTGCAGGCTGTGCCCCTCGCCCAGCCGGCCGTCCTTGTGCAGGAAGGAAAGCATCTCCAGGGCAGCGATGCTGTCGCGCGGATTGGCCAGCAACCGGATGATGGCCAGGAAGAAATTCACCTCATCGCTTTGGTTAAGGAGCAGCGATTCCTGTGAGATGACGGGGATTTGCTGCTCCAGCAATTCCCTGGCCACCATGCTGGCTTCACTGTTTTTGCGGCAGAGGATGGTGATGTCGCCCAGGGGGTGGCCAGCGTCGAGGCAGGTGCGGATGCATTCCGTGATGTGCCGCATCATCTCCCTGGCCACCTCCTGCCTGTTGCCTGCCTCCAGAAAGCGAATGTGTACCAACCCCTCCGGCTTGCCACCTGCCACCTTTTGGCAGCTCTCCTTATAGATGTCCCTCAGCTCTTCAGACAGTGCCTCTTTGGCGAAGCGGAAAAACCGGTTGTTGAACCCCACCACGGCCTTAGCGGACCGCCAGTTGGTTTCCAGGTTTTTGTATGCATAGTTGTTCTCCAGTGTGATCTCCCATTCGGGACGGGCCATGGCCCTGATCCCCTCTGTGAGGTAGGGCAGCCGGGCAAACTGCTCCACATCCCCGTTGCGGAAGCGATAGATGGCCTGCTTGCCATCCCCCACCACCAGGCTCACCTGGCCTTCTGACAAGGCATTCTCCACCAGGGGGAGCAGGTTTTGCCACTGGAGCAGGGAGGTGTCCTGGAATTCGTCAATCATATAATGCTTGTAGCGCTCCCCAAGCCGTTCGTAGATGAAGGGTACCGGCTGCCGGCTGACGATCGCGGCGATCCGTTTATTGAAGTCGGAGATAGGCAGTATCACATTCTCTGCCTTGATCTCCTCCAGCATCTTTTCCACTTCGTTGAGCACTGCCAGGGGGTAAATCGTCCGCATGAGCGCCTTTTCACACAGGTATTGCGGCATGTTGCTTTCCACTGTCTGCTGAATGCGGTGGAAATGGTCCAGCAGGCGCTCCCTGATCCCCATGATGGCCGCTTCTTGCTCAATGCTGCATTTCCCGGAGGTCCAGCGATCCTCGTCGACAGTGGCCCACACATAGCTGTTGGCCTCGATCCGCTCGTGAACCGGACCGGTGACCAGTCGGTCAAAATAGCTGGTGATCCCACTTTTGCCCCGGTAAAATGCTGAGGCGGGAATGCCTGCATCGCGGATCAGCTTTTGTGCAGCCAGCGCTTCCCGCTGAATGGTACTTTCAAAACGACGCACGCTATCCCTGAGGCGCGTGGCCAGCTTCCGGAAGTCCTGCAGCGGCGTCTCCTTCAGTCGCTCGATGAACAGGATGCTCTCCTCATCGGTGAGTGTCCTGGCCATTTTGGCGATCTTTTCCTCTATCCGCGTATCCTGTTCGTCATCCGCCTGGTTCATCATATAGGCGATCAGCACCTCCGTCAGCTCCCTGTCCTCGCCCACCCTGCTGATAAGCAGGTCGACAGCCTGCCTGAGCAGGGAGTCGGCATCCAGCTCCACCTCGAAATGAAAGGGGATCCGCAGGTCAAAGGCAAAGGTCCGGATCACACGATGAACAAAGCTGTCGATGGTGCTTACGGAGAAGTCGGCATAGTGATGCAGTATCCGCTTCAGCACCTCGTTGGCGTGGCGGATCATTGTGTCCCTTCCGGGGACGTTCAATGGTTCGTTCGCCCCCAACTCTTTGATCACCTCATCCAGCAGCCTGTCCGTTTTGCCGCCTGTCCGTTCTCCCAGGCGGGCAATCTCTGAAACGGCCTGGATGATCCGTTCCTTCATTTCTGCAGCGGCCGCATTGGTGAAGGTGATGGCTAGGATCTGCCGTACCCTCGACGGGTCAAGCAAAACAAGCTTCAGGTACTCTTTTACCAGGGTGTAGGTTTTTCCGCTCCCGGCAGAGGACTTGTAAACGTGGAAATTCTTCTGCATAGGTTGATCCATATGGAAAGTAAAGGTACGATTTTGATGGTTTTCCATCCCATGGGTGAACGGTATTCTCCAATATTGTCTTATTTTTGACGAAGTGACACAACAAGAACAAAGCCATGTCAAACAAGGTGCTGGTTAAAAAACAATCCGGCGAGAAAGAACACTTCGACCCGGATAAGTTGCAAGCTTCGCTTCGCCGATCGGGGGCATCCGCTTCACAGGCGAAAAAGGTGGAAGAGGGCCTCACACCCTTTTTGGAGGATGGCATCACCACTTCTGCCCTGTACCGGAAGGCTTTCCAGCTATTGCGCAAGCAAAAGCGCTCGACGGCTGCACGATACAGCCTGAAGCGGGCCATCATGGAGCTGGGCCCTTCGGGCTATCCCTTTGAACACTTTGTGGGTGCTTTGCTGGAAAGTCTTGGCTACCAGGTCGAGGTGGGACAATTTGTGCAGGGGCGATGCATAAAGCACGAAGTGGATGTGGTGGCGCACAATGATCACCAGCAGTTTATGGTGGAGTGCAAATATTACAATAGCCAGGGCAAATACTGTAACGTCAGGGTTCCCCTCTACATCCACTCCCGTTTCCAGGATATTGAACAGCGCTGGAAATCTACGCCCGGACTGGAAAAGCGGACTTTCCACGGCTGGGTGTTCACCAACACCCGCTTCACCACCGATGCCATGGAATACGCCCGCTGCGTGGGCCTGCGCATGGTGAGCTGGGATTACCCAAAGGGTGAGAGCCTGCGCGATATGATCGAACAATCAGGCCTCTTCCCGGTGACGGCCCTGACCCTGATCAATAAGTCACAAAAGCAACAGCTCCTGGAGCAGGATGTGGTTCTATGCCGCCACCTGCTGCAGGGACCGGGTGCCCTGGACCAGGTGGGAATCAGCGGCAGGAAGAAGGAAAGGGTACTGGATGAAGCCAGGGAACTCATTGGGGAGTGATTGCCGGTGAGCGCCGGATTTGGGCTGGACCCAAAAGATGCCTGGTGAGTGGTTTGCGGGCGAGCAACCGTTTCAGTCCGGACCCGGAGAATGCCCGGTGAGCGGTTTGCCTGCGGGCGCCCATCCCGAGACGGCCTCGAAGAGTACTAAATGATTACAAAACCAAGGAACAAAGACCAAAAAAATGAATGAATCGTTGTTTTTCCGGATGCAGAAGGTGTTCTCCAACACCCTGCCTGCTTTGCTGATCATGGGTATGTCCCTCTCCCTCTGGGGGCAGGCATCGCCCGAAAGGGTAGAACCTCCATTCTGGTGGGCAGATATGATGCACACCGAGCTCCAGGTCCTGGTGCATGGTGAGGACATTGGCAGCACCCGTGTGCACGTTGATCAGCCGGGGGTAAGGGTCAGGGAGGTGGTGGCCGTGGAGAGCCCCAACTACCTTTTTGTTTACCTGGACATTTCGGAGGCTTCACCCGGGGTCTTTGCCATGGACTTCATGCATGAAGACCGCAGGCTCTACTCCTACGATTTTGAGCTGAAAAGGCGCGA
Source organism: Bacteroidales bacterium (assembly GCA_007120675.1). GTDB lineage: Bacteria > Bacteroidota > Bacteroidia > Bacteroidales > UBA7960 > PUPG01. The sequence continues at coordinate 1,837 of SKNE01000021.1, read as the reverse complement.
ACCCGGTGCCGCCTACCTGCAAGGGCTTGATGTGTCGGATGCCATCTACCTGCTGATGCCCGACCGCTTTGCCAACGGCGATCCCAGCCTGGATGACCAGCCGGGCATGCTGGAGCAGTCCGACAGAGCCAACCCATCCGGGCGACACGGGGGCGACATCCAGGGGATCATCAACAACCTGGATCACATCGCCGGCATGGGCTTCAGTGCCATATGGCTGAACCCGGTGCTGGAAAATAACCAGCCCCGCTACAGCTACCACGGCTATGCCATCACCGACTTCTACAAGATCGACCCCCGTTTTGGGACCAATGAGGACTACCTGCGCCTGGTGGATGAGGCCGCTGAAAGGGGCATAAAGATTGTCAAGGACATCATACTCAATCACTGCGGACACCATCACTGGTGGATGGATGACCTGCCCAGCCATGACTGGCTCAATCAGTGGGACAGCTTCACCCGCACCTCTTACCGCATGACCACCATTGTTGACCCCTATGCCTCACGCTACGACTACGACCGGATGATGAAGGGCTGGTTCGACACCAACATGCCCGACCTCAACCAGCGAAACCGTTTGCTGGCCCGTTACCTGAAACAAAACAGCGTATGGTGGATCGAACATGCAGGCATCCGGGGCATCCGGATGGATACCCAGCCCTACGCAGATCGTTTCTTCATGTCCGACTGGGCAAGCTACATACTCCATGAGTATCCCTACTTCATGATCATCGGGGAAGCCTGGATGGGGGTGCCTTCCATGGTGAGCTACTACCAGGGTGGCAAGCAGAACCACGACGGTTACGACTCCCACTTTCCCTCTGTCTTCGACTTTGCCCTGTACGATGCCATCGGACTGGCATTCAATGAAGAACAGGGTTGGTCCACGGGGATGATGCGACTGTACAACACCCTGGCACAGGACTTCCTTTACCCGGAACCGTACCACCTGGTGATCTTTGGCGACAATCACGACACCGACCGTATCTTCACCAGGGTGGGGGAGGATGTGGACAAGCTGAAGATGGCCCTCACATTCATCTTTACCACACGGGGGATACCACAGGTGTACACAGGTACGGAGCTGCTGGAATCGGCTTACGAGCATGACGGACACGGTGAATTGCGCACCAACTTCCCCGGTGGGTGGCCGGACGATCCGGTCAACAAATTCACGCGCGAAGGGCGCAATGAACTGCAAAACAGGGTGACCGACCACATCACGACCCTGGCCAATACCCGCCGTGAATATCCTGCACTGCACACCGGCTGGCTGCTGCAGTTTGTGCCGGAAGACAATGTCTACGTCTATTTTCGCTACGATGATCAGGACAGCTTCATGGTGGTCATGAACAACAACGATTCACCCCGTGAGCTTGAAATGAGCCGGTTCAGGGAGGGGTGGGCAGGCTACCAGCGGGCAGATGACATCCTTTCCAACCACGGTTTTGAGGGTTTCGGTCAGTGGACCATCCCGGCCAACAGGGCCCTTTTGCTGAAGCTGCAATAAACCTGCCCACGCGCCTACCGCCCTGAACGGACTCCAAAGGCCCATTTCGGTCTGTTGCTGAAGCGAGAACAGGTCGATGTTTGGCATTCGGTACCACCGTCATCCTGTGGCCATACCAGTGCATTGCCGGCCATCAGGGTCCAGACCATCCGGACCCTGAACTGACCCTGCAAGCTGAACGGGTGCGATGTTCCCGGGATTAGTCGGCGAAAACACTTTCCAGCACAGGCAGGGACTTCAATTCAGGCATGCCGGCCACGTGGTGCCGGTAATAATCAATGATCCTGCGAAGCAGCAACCGGCGCTCCGTTTTTCCCACGACCACCT
>SKNE01000046.1 GCA_007120675.1 Bacteroidales bacterium | reverse complement strand
CATGAAAAACAAATACATCGACCTGATCGAACAAACCTTTGACTTCCCCCAGGAAGAGTTCAAGGTGATAGACAACGAGTTGTATTTCCACGACATCTGCATGATGGACCTGGTGAAGCAATATGGCACACCGCTCAAGATCAGCTACCTGCCAAAAATCAGCCAGCAGATACAAAAGGCCAAAAGGATGTTTAATGTGGCCATGGCCAGGGTCGACTACAAAGGAGAGTACCATTACTGTTACTGTACCAAAAGCTCCCATTTTATCTTCGTGCTGGAGGAAGCACTCAAGAACGATATCCACATTGAAACCTCTTCCGCTTTCGACATATTCATAGTGGAAGAGCTGCTGAACCTGGGACTGATAGACAAGTCAAGATATATCGTCTGCAACGGCTTTAAGCGACCACTCTACACGGAGAAGATCAGCGACCTGGTGAATAACGGATTTGAGAACACCATCCCCGTGCTGGACAATAAAAGCGAGATTGAGGTGTATGACCAGCTGATCCGAAAGGACCGTAAATGCAAGATAGGGATCCGGATCGCTGCGGAGGAGGAGCCCATGTTTGAGTTTTATACCTCCCGCCTGGGGATTCGCTACAACGACATCCTGCCCTATTACAAAAATTACATCCAGGATGATCCCCGCTTTGAGTTAAAGATGCTCCATTTTTTCATCAATACGGGGATCAAGGACAATGCTTATTACTGGAACGAGCTGTCGAAATGCGTCAATGTATACTGCGACCTGAAGAAGGTTTGTCCGGAGCTGGACAGCCTGAATATCGGGGGTGGCTTCCCGGTAAAGAACTCCCTGGCCTTTGAATACGATTATGAGTACATGTGCGAGGAGATCATTGCCCAGATCAAGAACATATGTGCACAACATGGGGTGCCTGAGCCCGATATTTTCACTGAATTCGGTGCCTTTACCGTGGGGGAAAGCGGTGCGGTGCTATACTCCATCCTGGATCAGAAGCACCAGAACGACAGGGAGCGCTGGAACATGATCGACAGCAGCTTCATGACAACCCTTCCCGATATCTGGGCCTCCAAGCAGCGTTTTATCCTTCTCGCCTTAAACCACTGGGATCATGAGTACGAACGGGTCAACCTGGGGGGACTGACATGCGACAGCCAGGACTATTATAACGCTGAAGCGCACGCCAATGCGGTCTTCCTGCCCAAAATAAGGAAGGGTGTAACACAATACATCGGGATGTTTCATACCGGTGCCTACCAGGAGACCCTCGGGGGCTTTGGTGGACTGCAACATTGCCTGATCCCGGCACCCAAGCTGGTGATCATTGATAAGGACGATGAAGGGGAGTGGAATACCAAGCTGTTTGCCAAAGAGCAAAGCTATAAGTCCATGCTCAAAACGCTGGGCTTTTAACCGGTCTTTCATTACCTTTGCTTTCAACGAACAAGAATTCAACCGGCATGGCCCTCAAGTCAAACACCGCCCAGAGGAACAAGTATAAGCCACCTGACAAAAGGGCGAATAAGGACATTGAAGGGAAGGAAATCACCTGGACCTCCCTCAGGGCTTTCTTCCGAAGCCAGCGCCTGAGGAAGTCACTGGGCCTGTTTTTTATCCTCTTTGCGGTTTTCCTGCTACTGGCTTTTGTCAGCTACCTGCTGAGCTGGAAGGCTGACGATACCTTTCTGGATGGCAAGGCGTTCAACTGGGCGCTGCTGAGGGACAGCAGCACAGAGGTCAGCAACATCATGGGAAGGGCGGGCGCCATCCTGGCCCACCTTTTTATCAAACAATGGTTCGGGGTGGCTTCCCTGCTATTCGTTCTGCTTTTCTTCATTTCAGGGGTGCGAATGCTGACAGGGTTCCGCTTGTTGCCCCTGTGGAAAACAATAAGGTATTCGCTCTTTTTGATCCTCTGGCTCTCCGTATCACTGGCATTCATCATCAGGGAAGGGCCCATGCTCATCACCGCAGGCACCTTTGGTTACGAGGCAAGCCTCTGGCTGAACGGCCTGCTGGGCCTGGCCGGCACCGCCATCCTGTTGTTCCTGGCCCTTGGGATCTTCATCATCCTGGTCTTTGACCCCAATTTTCACGGGTTGGCACTGTTCATGCGACATAGCCTGGGGGGGGTGTTCAGGAAAGGAAGTCCCCGGCCGGCAGATGAAGAAGACGAAGCCGTGTCCGGTCAAACGATGAAGGAACCGGAGCAGGACCCCCCATCTGAGATAGCAACAGACGAGAATGATGACCCGCCACCATCCATAAGCGAGGAAGCGGGGGTGCGCATTATCGATGAGGGAGGCAAGACGCAGGGTGAGGAAAGCACAGGGCACTTACCCGGCGGACAGGACAGCGAGCAACGGGAAAAGGATGACCCCGAGTTTGAGATCGAGATCGCCAACGGAAAATTATCTGGCAGCGACTACCGTGAAATTGACGATCCCTTTCCCGGGGACACGCAAAAAAACAAGGCGGCGGCTGAGCTTGGTGACTATGATCCGACACTGGACTTGCCACGTTACCGTCTGCCCGACCTGGACCTCCTGGATGACAGGGGAAGTGGTTCCATCCAGGTCAACAAGGAGGAGCTGGAGGGCAACAAGAACAGAATCATTGACACCCTGAAGAATTATGCCATTGACATTGACAAGATCAAGGCAACCGTCGGACCCACCGTTACATTGTACGAAATCGTTCCCGCCCCCGGCGTGCGCATATCCAAAATCAAGAACCTGGAAAATGACATCGCCCTCAGCCTGGCAGCGCTCGGCATACGCATCATAGCGCCCATCCCGGGAAGGGGGACCATCGGCATAGAGGTCCCCAACAGCAATCCTGAGATCGTCTCCATGAAATCCATCCTGGGCAGCGAACGGTTTCGCCACTCAGCCTTTGAGCTGCCCATTGGCCTGGGAAAAACCATCGCCAATGAGACATTCATCGCCGACCTGACCAAAATGCCCCACCTGTTGATGGCGGGTGCGACGGGACAGGGAAAATCGGTGGGTCTTAATGCCATCCTCACCTCCATCCTGTATAAAAAGCACCCTGCCTATGTGAAGTTTGTTCTTGTGGACCCCAAGAAGGTGGAGCTGAACCTGTTTTCAAAGATTGAGCGGCATTACCTGGCCAAGCTGCCCGACGCCGAGGAGGCCATCGTAACGGAAACCAGGCAGGTGGTACGCACCATCAACTCGCTCTGTGTGGAGATGGACAACCGCTACGATTTGCTGAAAGATGCCCAGGCGCGCAACATAAAGGAGTACAACGCAAAATTTGTGGCCCGCAAGCTAAGCCCCGTTCACGGACACCGCTTTCTTCCATACATCGTGCTCTTCATCGACGAGTTTGCCGATCTGATCATGACCGCCGGGAAGGAGATTGAGCTGCCAATCGCTCGCCTGGCACAGCTGGCCAGGGCCGTCGGCCTTCACCTGGTCATAGCCACCCAGAGGCCGTCTGTCAACATCATTACGGGAACGATCAAAGCCAACTTCCCTGCCAGGGTCGCTTTCAGGGTAACCGCAAAAGTAGACTCCAGAACCATCCTGGACAGTGGTGGTGCGGATCAGCTAATCGGTCGGGGTGACATGCTGCTCTCCACCGGAAGTGACCTGCTCAGACTGCAGTGCGCCTTTATCGACACCCCGGAAATAGAGCGCATCACCGAATTCATCGGCTCCCAAAGGGCCTATCCAGACGCATTTCACCTGCCCGAGTACTTTGAAGACGATGACTCAATGGCGGAAGCCCTCGATCCCACCGAAAGGGATGAGTTGTTCGAGGACGCCGCACGCATCGTGGTAGCCACCCAGCAGGGATCTACCTCATTGATCCAGAGAAAGTTAAAGCTGGGCTACAACAGGGCAGGCAGAATCATTGACCAGCTGGAAGCGGCTGGCATCGTAGGCCCCTTTGAAGGCAGTAAAGCCAGGGATGTCAAGATCAGGGATGAGATGAGTTTGGAACAGATTTTGCGCCAGGAAAAAGCATGAAAACATCTCCCATAATAAGGATACCGATGCGCCTGAACAATGGTCCCGCATGGGCGCTGTTCCTTTTTGTCATCACCCTCTCGCTGCCACACCCTCTTGTTGGCCAGTGGGTTGAACCAACCCAAACCCGGTATGAGCAAAAGGCTGATGCCATTTTGCAGGAGGTCCTGGAAGTCCACCGCGCACACGAAACCCTTTTCATGCGATTCCAGTACACGATCGTGAACAGCCGGGGTGAGGTGCTGGAAAAAAGGGAGGCGCAGCTGGTCAGCCAGGGTGACAAATACCATATGCAAGTGGGAGAACACTACTACATCTCAGATGGTGAACTCAGCTGGGTGTTTCTCTCTGATGTCAATGAGGTGCATATCAGCCTGGTGGAAGAGATGGGCGATCAAATGACACCCACCGGCATGCTGGAAAGCTTCGCCAATGACTTCCGGGCTACCTGGATCAGGGAACAAACGGATGGCAACGGCAGGTTAGATATCATTGACCTGGTCCCCCCTGAATCCCACAGCTTTTACAAGTACCGGGCCGCCATCAGGTCGGACGACAAACAATTGGTGTATATTGAAGCTTTTGACAGGCATGGAGGCGTTCATCGTTACCAGGTCACTGAATTTTCCACCGGCACCGGGGCAGAAAACCAATTGTTCAGCTTCGACCCTGGCGAATATCCCGGGATAGAGGTGGTGGACCTTAGATGACCTCCATGGGCTTCCGCACATCTACCCGCCTGTAATTCTGTATCCGGTGGATATGGACATGCTTGTTTTCCCAACCGTTTTCCGGACCATAGGGCCTGTAAAAAGTAAAAGGGGTGGCCGCGTTCATTTCATTCAGCAGATCCATGCACAGGTGAAAGCTTCTTCCATAGCGTGTGAGGGCGGTGAAAAAGAAGTGGGCGGTCTGTGCTGCAGCAAAGGCATCCTCATCAGGCTCAGTAAGAAATACCTGCCTGTATCGTCTGACAAAGTCGCGCATGTGCGGCTGGGAATAATCCTGGAAGAAAGGGGAGAAAAAGTGAACCCGCAGGTTTTGCAGGTAGTCAATCTCTATGCTGGCGTACTCCTGCCATTGGGGTATGCCAAATATGGTGATCTCATATTCGTGCCGTTGCTCATGCAGTTGCCGGAGGTAGTCAGACAGAAATGGTTCACCCCCCACAAGGGTGATCAGCACATTGTGCTTATCCCTGCGCATACCATTCAATACGCCCTCCATGCCTGTATCATGGTAGATGAGTTCCCTGACGTTGTCCGGACGGGCCACCATCCGCGGCCCCTCCCCGGCTACTGGCATGCGACTGGCTCCCTGCATGACAGGCACGTTAACCCGCCTGCTGCCCACAAGGGACCCATCCAGGAAGTATCCGTCAATCCTGCTCAGGTTCAAGCTGTCATAAAAATGGTTCACCATGGCTACCCTGGTGTGCAAAGTATCCCGGAAGGACTGAATGATCTGTGCCGCCTCCGGCTGCCTGTTGTGAATAAACAGGATATTTTGCTTCGGATAATGTTGTGCCACATAGCCGGCCACTTCTGACAGCATGGTACTTAAAGAGGGGGACACCTTAAACACGTTGGGCCTGTTGAAAAGCTGGTCCTGGTCGGGAAGCAGCGGCGAAACCACGGCAATATCCTTCTGCTCTGCGTAGCTGGATATAAGATCCAGGCTCTGGCGGTGAAAGGGACCGATGATCAGGTCCATCTTCTCCAGGATGCCCCGATCCATGAGATCCCTGGCCTTGGTTGTGTCCTGGCATACATCGTAAACATGCAATGAAATATTACCCCCTGCATCATGGATGGAGTCCAGGGCCAGCAGCACCCCATGGTAATAGGTCAGGAAGCTGAACACCTTGTGGTCTGCCGGAATGTCCTTCAAGATGCGGCGAACGTCGTCAGTAAAGGACAGTTGCTTTCCCATGGCAGGGGACGGGCGATTTCGCCCCGGCTGATGATCCGCTCCCGGCAGGCTGTCGCCTGAAGGGAGCAAGCCATCCAGGTAGAGTGGGATCAGCAAGGCAGCGTGATACCGGTCCTGCCTCTCGGGATCAAGGCAATAGGGGTCAATGCCCGAAACTGCGTCATCCGAAGCAGCCGGAGGCAGGAAGATGTAGGACCGGGCGGGATCCCTCCCCGGTTCTTCTGCCACCGGGATGTCCACCGGCATAAGTACTTGTTGACCTGCTTTTAACCCCTCAACAATATGGGGATTCAGTCCTTCCAGTTCCTCCACGCTGACTCCCGCCTGCCTGGCCAGTCCGTAAACCGTCTCACCAGCCTCCACCGTATGCAGGCGCATCCCCTCGGGGAGCGCTTCCTCTTCCGGCAACGGAATCCTCAATACCTCACCGATTTGTAATCCGTGTCGCGCGGAGGGGTTGTAAAACAATATCGTTTCCTGGCTGACGCCATATTGCCGGGCCAGTCCGAACAAGGTCTCCTGACTCTGCACCTGGTGAACCACAAAGTCACCATCGGGCTCCGGGGCTATCTCGACCACCTTCTCCGGACGGATAAACCTGTCCTCCAGCTCGTCAGCCACCGGGATGCGGATGATCTGGTCATACCGCAGGCCGTCACGAATATCAGGGTTTTCATCCAGGATCACCTGCTCTTCCACTCCATAGGCCCTGGCAATGGAATAAAGGGTCTGACCCTGCAGCACAGCATGGAAGTAGTACTTCCTGCCATCAATGCTTTGGGCTACGGTTGACCGGTTACTGATGATCTGTGTGTCGCGATCCTCCTGCTCATCTGCCAGTACCGGGGAAAAAAAGGTACCTGCGATGAACACCAAAAGGGATAACAGACATCTCTTACTGGCTTCTTTCACTGTATAATTACGCCTGCAGCAGAAAAATAGTACGTTGTACATGATATTATTCCCATTCAATGGTCGCCGGGGGCTTTGAGCTGATATCGTAAACCACCCTGTTCACCCCCTTGACATTATTGATGATGTCGTTACTCAGTTTGGATAACAAGGCGTAGGGCAAATGCACCCAGTCTGCTGTCATGCCATCGGTCGACTCCACCGCCCGGAGGACCACCACATTCTCATAGGTCCGCTCATCGCCCATCACACCCACCGACTGCACCGGCAGCAGAATGGCCGCCGCCTGCCACACATCCTTATACCAGCCCGAACCCTTCAGGGCCTGGATAAAGTGATGATCCACCTCCTGCAGGGCACGCACCTTATCGGCGGTCACCTCACCCAGGATCCTGATGCCCAGTCCCGGTCCGGGAAAAGGGTGCCTGTCCAAAATGGCAGGGGAAATTCCCAGGCTGCGCCCCACCCTGCGCACCTCATCCTTAAAGAGGGAGTTCAAGGGCTCCACCACCTTCAGCTTCATCACCTCGGGCAATCCTCCCACATTGTGGTGCGACTTGATGGTGGCCGAGGGGCCCTTGACGGATACCGACTCGATCACGTCAGGATAAATGGTTCCCTGCGCCAGCCAGTGAACATCGCGAACCTTATGGGCCTCCCTTTCAAACACCTCAATAAACACCCTGCCAATGGCCTTTCGCTTGTCTTCGGGGTCAGTAAGCCCTTTCAGCGCCGCCAAAAACTGATCGGCAGCGCGGACCCCGCGCACATTCAGGCCCATGTCCTTGTACGACAGAAGCACCTCCTCGTACTCATTCTTGCGCAGCAGTCCGTTATCCACAAAAATACAATGCAGTTGCTTTCCGATTGCCTGGTGGAGCAGTGTGGCGGCCACACTGGAATCAACACCACCCGACAAGCCAAGCACCACCTTGTCGTCCCCAAGCTTCCTTTTTAAACTTTGTACGCTGCTGTGAATGAATGACTCCGGCGTCCAGTCACGCAGGCATGAGCAGATATCCGCCACAAAATTTTTCAGCAACAGCATGCCCTGCCTGGTATGATAGACCTCCGGATGAAACTGCAACCCAAAAATATCTTTCCCGGCCGACCTGAAGGCAGCCACGCCGATGTCGTTGGTGCGGGCTATGACCTGGTAATCATCCGGCAGGCGCGTGATGGTGTCGGCGTGCGACATCCACACCTGCGACTCAAGTGCCAGTCCGGATAGCAACGCCTCCCCTTTGGCAAGGTAAGAAAGCATTGCCCTGCCGTACTCCCTGGTGTTGGATGCCTGGACTTCGCCCCCCTTCATGGAGGTGATCAGCTGCGCACCATAACAGATGCCCAGCACAGGCAGTTTGCCCAGGCACCAGTCCAGGCCGGGACGTGGCGCGTCGGGATCACGCACACTGAAAGGGCTGCCCGACAGGATGACGCCACGAATGCCTTCGAGGGATTCAGGCTGATAAAAGTAGGGATGAATCTCACAGTACACATTCAGCTCACGCACCCTTCGGGCAATCAGCTGGGTATACTGCGACCCAAAATCGAGGACCAGGATCATTTCTTGCATGGTGCAAAGATACACAGTGTGTGATTAAAACGGTATGTTTTCCGCCCCGTGGCAATGAAAAACTCACCTACCGCTTCGCCCCCTACTTTGCCAGGAGTTTACCAGGGATGCATCATTGGCCCGCTTTGTGTATTTTTGCATGAGACAAAAACCAGCCGCCTATGTCCATACAGAAACACCTTCAAGAGATCCTCAGCGCACTGCCGGAAGGGGTCAGGCTCGTCGCCGTGAGCAAAACAAGGGAAGCAGACCAGATCATGGAAGCCTACCTGGCAGGTCACCGTGACTTTGGCGAAAGCAAGGCGCAGGAAATGGTGCCAAAATATGAGGCCTTGCCCAAGGACATACGATGGCATATGGTGGGTCACCTGCAACGGAATAAGGTGAAGCAGATCGCTCCTTTCGTTCACCTGATCCATTCGGTGGACAGCCCCAGGCTGCTGAAGGAGATCCACAAGCAGGGTGAAAAGCATCAGCGCAGGATTGACTGCCTGCTGCAGATACACATCGCCGAGGAAAGCACCAAGTTTGGCATGGACCAGCAGGAGTTGGTGGACCTGCTGGAGAGTGATCTCTACCGGCAGTTGAAGTTTGTCAGGATTTGCGGCCTGATGGGCATGGCCACCTTCACCGAAGACAGCCAGAAAGTGCGGGGGGAGTTCAGGCACCTCAGGGAACAGTTCCAGCTGGTAAAGGAAAAGTACTTCTCCTCCGATGATGCGTTCTGTGAGCTGTCCATGGGCATGTCTGATGATTACCTGCTGGGCATTGAGGAGGGCAGCACCATGGTTCGCGTGGGCAGCGCCATTTTTGGTCAGCGCAGCTGAACATTTGACCGCCGTAGCGGTTTATCAGGTAAATCATGAAAGCGGTCACAACATGTTGCATTTCCTTAAAGCGGTCAGGGCCATCCCGGCTTACCTGTTGATCCTCCTCCCCAGCCTCCCGGTTCACGGGGTGGATGATGCCGGCCATGGCGGTGTCATGACACTGAGCCTTGAAGAGGCCAGGGCCTATGCGCTGGAGCACAGCACCAGCATGCAACGGGCCAGAGCCGACCTGGACATTGCCGGAAAACAGGTGTG
>SKNE01000047.1 GCA_007120675.1 Bacteroidales bacterium | reverse complement strand
ACGCCTGCATCAACCGTTACCGTGCCGGTGGACGAGGTCCGTGCCCCCGCAGAGAATGGCAAAGACACCACGGTGATCAGCGTAGGGTCAAGGGAGTTGCTGGTCATCGACGGGGAGAGGGTGCAGTACAGGAGGAGGCACCCCATGAAGTGGCGCAATGAATGGACCGGTTTTTACCTGGGCGTCAACGGATACATGACCCCCGGAAACAGCATCAACCTGGACCCGGGCGACCAGTACATGGATTTGGAGTACAACAACTCCATCCAGGTTAACCTGAACCTCTGGCAACAAAACCTGGTGCTCGCCCGCGGCAGCAAGAGTGCCCTGGGGATGTACACCGGCGTCGGATTCAGCTGGAATAATTACCGTTTTTCCAACAACATCCGCCTGGTGCATGAGGAAGACCAGCTGAGCCATTTCACCGACACCATCCACAGTTTTCGAAAGAACAAACTGACTGTCAGCCACCTGAATGTACCCCTGATGCTGGAGTTTCAGAACCGGCACAGCAACGGCAGGTTCCACATGTCGGCAGGCGTCAACGTGGGATTACGGCTCCGCAGCCATACCAAGCAGGTGTACCGCTTTGAAGGAAGCCGCCAGAAGGACAAGGAGCACAGGGATTTCCACCTGTCGCCCTTCCGCTACGAAGCAGTGGCACGCATCGGCTGGGGGAGATTTAACTTCTTTGCCACCTACGCCCTCAACGAAATGTTTCGCGATGACAGGGGACCGGAGCTTTACCCCTTTGCAGTGGGCGTGAGAATACTGGACTTTTAACTGAAGTCCCCAAAGCAGGCAAGGAGCAGGGATCGACCACAATTCACCCCTGCCGGACAAAGATGTCAGAGATCAGTCCGGACAGGGGTGGATTATTATGGCCCGATGGGGGCGCATGGCATAATCAAAAAAGATTATTTTTGCATAAAAACACTACAGCCATGTCAGGACACAGTAAATGGTCAACCATCAAGCGCAAGAAGGGGGCACTGGATGCCAAGCGTTCCAAGATATTCTCCAGGGTGATCAAGGAAATCAGCGTGGCCGTCAAGGAAGGGGGCAACGACCCGGACGGCAATCCCCGCCTGCGACTGGCCGTCGCCAATGCCAAGGGCGTCAATATGCCCAAAGACAATATCCAGCGGGCGATCTCCAAGGCGGGTGAAAAGAATTCGGCCGACTTCCAGGAGGTCACCTACGAGGCCTACGGCAATTTTGGCGTGGCCATGTACATCGAATGCCTGACCGATAACACCCATCGTACCGTGGCCAATGTGCGGTCTTACCTGAACAAGCACGAGGGGAAGCTGGAGACCAAGGGTGCCCTCAGCTTCTTGTTCGACCGAAAGGGGGTGTTCACCATACCGGAGAAAACCATTGGGGAAAAGGGACTGGAGGAGGATGACTTTTTGATGGAGGTGATCGACGCGGGCGCCGAAGAGGCAGAGAATGAGGATGGCTTCTACACCATTTACACGGCCATGGAGGACTTTGGTAACATGTTAAAGAAGCTGGAAGAGATGGGGGTGGAGGCCGAGAATGCCGAGCTGCAGCGCATCCCAAAAACCACCGTCAAGCTGGAAACCGAACAGGCGAAAAAAATCCTGAAGATGGTGGATGTGATCGAAGAGGATGAGGACGTCCAGAACGTCTTCCACAACATGGAGCTCACCGAGGAGATCATGGCCGGCATGTGATTCCCGCATGACGGGCGTCCCCTCCCCGCAATGGCATCAGAACGGCAGTATTTCTCCCGTAGGGGCATCAGAACGACGGCAGGGCCGCGATGAGCTGCCGGGTGTATTCGGTTTGGGGACTGGCATAGAGCTGGTCTGCCTCATTGAGCTCCACCATCCGGCCATCGCGCATCACCATGATGCGGTCCGACATATACTTCACCACCGACAGGTCGTGTGAGATGAAGATGTAGGTCAGGTCAAAGCCCGCCTTCAGTTCGTTCAGCAGGTTCAGCACCTGGGCCTGCACCGACACATCCAGTGCCGACACCGACTCATCGCATACGATGAATTCAGGATCCATGGCCAGGGCCCTGGCGATGCATATGCGCTGTCTCTGTCCGCCCGAAAACTCGTGGGGGTATCGATGGTAGTGCTTCCTTTCCATGCCGACCCGTTCCAGCAGGTACATGATCCGCTCCTCCCTCTCTTCCCTGTTTTTTAGGATGCCGTGAAGGCGCATGGGCTCCATGATGGCCCTGCCGATCCTGATCCCCGGCGTTAGGGATGCATAGGGATCCTGGAAGATGATCTGGAACTTCGGTCTCATCCTTCTCAGCCTGCCATCTGAAAGCCGGGCCAGGTCGGTGCCCCTGTAAATGACCTGTCCCGACCGGGCCCTTATGAGCTGCATGATGCTGCGCCCCAGGGTGGTCTTTCCGCACCCCGACTCCCCCACAAGTCCCAGCGTCTCCCCTTCGTACACGGTGAAGCTGATGTCATCCACCGCCTTGTGATAGGCCAGCGGGCGCCCCAGCAGGTTTCGTTTGCTCACAAAGTGGCTGCTCAGTGATTTCACCTCAAGAATGGGCTCTTCAGCTTGCCTTTTATGCCAGCCGGGCGTTTTGTCCGGGCCGGCAGGCACAGGCGCTTCGTGCCGCAGGCCTCCTTCAAGGAAATCCTCCACCACGGCCAGCCGCCGGGGCCGCGCATCCAGGGGTGGCTTGCACGCCAGTAGGGCTTTGGTGTAGGGATGTCCGGGCGCCTTCAACACACTGTCCCGCTGTCCATCCTCCACCACCCTGCCGTGGCGCATGACCGACAGGCTGTCAGCCACCGAATGGATCACACCCAGGTCGTGGGAGATGAACAACACCCCCATTCCATGCCGCTCACGAAGCCTGTGTATCAGCTTCAGGATATTACTCTGTACGGTGACATCCAGTGCCGTAGTGGGCTCATCGGCGATCAGCAGCAATGGATCACAAGCCATGGCCATGGCGATCATCACCCGCTGCTTCTGGCCACCCGAAAGCTCATGGGGCCAGGCCCTGTATATCCGTTGCGGATCAGGCAGCTGCACCTCATCAAACAGCGCCAGGGCCTTCTGCCTGGCTCGCGCCCGGCCGGCACCTGTGTGCTGCAGCACCACTTCACTCACCTGCGCACCGCACCGGTGTACCGGGTTCAGAGAGGTCATGGGCTCCTGGAAAACCATGCCTGCATAGCGGCCGCGGATCTCCTGCATCTCTTTATCGGATAGGGAGAGCAGGTCAATCATTCCCTTCCGGGGATGTCGAAAGAGCACCTCCCCCGAGCTGATCCTGGCGGTGGAGCGGCTCAACAGCCGCATGATGGCCAGGGCGGTGACCGATTTGCCTGAGCCAGACTCCCCCACCAGGCCGTGACAACGGCCCGGATAGAGGTCCATCGACACCCCTTTGACCGCTTCAACCAGGCCCTCTGAAGTGTCAAACTCCACCGAAAGCTGCCTGACCGAAAGCAGGGGCTCTGAATCCTTCATGTTACGCATCGGACACCTATTTACTGGACATTCTTCGAGCGAAATTACACATAAAAGCGTGAGGGGTCAAAAGATATCAACAAGGAAAGTGTTATCTTTGCCGATTGTTAGAGCTTTTGAGGCAGCCCCCACGGCAAGGCCCGGCGAAAGCAACCAGCCAGTTGGGGAAGCCGTGGGACACCGGATGTTCCTTTTTGTCATTTAAATTGCAGCGCAGATGAAGCACGTGAGCAAGATTTTCCTCCTCCTGGCCATTTTTATCCTGGGCGCCTGCGGCCCCCGCCAGCAACCTGCAGAAGAAACCGCAGAGATACCCCATGGGCCCCTCCTCATTGAAGAGCAGCAAGCCTTTTTCAATCAATTGTCTGCTTTTTGCGGACAATCTTTTGGGGGACAAGAGATTTACCGCAGTCACCACGCGCCCGGCTGGGCCGGCTACGAGATGGTGATGCATGTGGAAGTGTGCGAAGCAGACCGCATCCTGATCCCTTTCCGCGTTGGGGAAGATACCTCAAGAACGTGGATGTTCCTTGTGGAAAACGGGCGTCTGCGGCTGCGTCATGACCACCGTTATCCGGACGGCACACCGGAGGAGGAAAGCCTTTACGGTGGCTTTGCCGACGAAAGCGGCACAGCATTTGTACAACATTTTCCGGCCGACGCTTACACCGCCGAGATCATTGAAGGAGGCGGCGGCAACGTGTGGACCATCCGCATAGCGGAAGACCTGGGCACCTTCACCTACCGCCTTGAACGCGACGGGGAGAAGCGCATGCGTGTGGACTTCGACCTGACAGAGCCGTTGTAAGCATTTTGCCACCATCCAGGCAACCATAAGATCACCACTGAACATTGAGCGTGAAAGACCAATTCAGGACATACAAGCAACACCGGGAAGCCCATACTGCTCCCGCGACTGACCCGGAAGCCAACGGTATCCCCCCATCTGCCCCGGAGGCCCATGCCGCTCCCACAGCTGCTTCGCCGGCAGGCGTTGCCACGGATTTACCCTTTCCAGAGAATAGCAGGCTGTATTACAAGACCTACCTAAACTCCCCCGATGCGCCCTGGGTGACCCTCGTCCACGGTGTCGGTGGCAGCTCCATCATCTGGTACAAGCAGATCCGTGAATTTTCCAGGCATTTCAACGTGCTGGTGGTCGATCTACGGGGACACGGCAAGTCCCGTGACCTGTTTGCCGCCTACATGGGTCGGGAATATACTTTTGAGGACATCAGCATGGATGTGCTCAGGGTGCTGGATCACCTGGGCATAGAGAAAAGCCACTTCATGGGGGTTTCACTGGGCACCATCCTGATACGCGTGATCGCAGAGATAGATCCCGATCGGGTACAGAGCATGACGCTGGCCGGTGCCATCACCAGGCTCAACATCCGCTCACGCTTCCTGGTGTGGGTGGCCAAGGTGTTCAAGCCGGTGATCCCATTCATGTGGCTGTACCGCCTGTTCGCAAACATCCTGATGCCCAACCGGCGCCACAAGGAGAGCCGTTACCTGTTCATCAAGGAGGCACAAAAAATCTACCGGCGCGAGATCAACCGCTGGTTCAAGCTGCTGAAGGATGTGAACCCCCTCCTTCAATTCCACGTGGAGCAAAACCCGGAGATTCCCACACTATACCTGATGGGGGATGAAGACCACCTGTTCTTGCGGCCGGTGCAAAACCTGGTGCAGGACAACCCCATGGCCTCACTGATCACCATCCGTAATTCCGGCCACGTGTGCAATGTGGATCAGCCGGCACAGTTCAATGAGCATGCCATCCACTTTGTCAGACAAAAGCATAGGAAAGATGCATAAACGGGAAAAGAAGTTCCTCAAACTGCCCCACCTTGATGGCGGAAAAGACCTGTTGAAGAAATTCATCAGGGAGAACCTGCGTTACCCCAAAGAGGCCTTGGAGAAAGGGATCGAGGGGGATGTGATCGTGAAATATAAGGTGACGGGCAAAGGGGAGGTGATCGAGCCGGAGATTGTGAAAGGCCTGGGATACGGCTGTGATGAAGAGGCCCTTCGCCTCACTGGCATGCTAAGCTACCTGTCGGTTAAGAACCGTGGTGTCCGGGTAATCACCGACAACAAGATCAAGATCCCCTTTCGAATCAAAAAGCAGAAGAAACAGGTCAGCATGACCTACAAGGCGGCAGAAAAAAAGCCAGCCGCCGGTAAGCCTTCCCCAGGCCAGGAAAAAAAGAAGCCTGAAGTGTACACCTACACCATAAAAATCAATTAGCCCCATCATCATTGATCCTCGTCCGGCAAGAGACACCCGCCGGGAGGGCCTCCCCGGGGCAAAGAAAAACAGCCAGATGTCCGCACGACCATTGATTCGCATCACCAAGGAATTTCGTTTCGAGGCCGCCCATGCTTTATGGCAGTATGACGGTCCATGCAAAAACATCCACGGACACAGTTACCGGCTGTTTGTCACCGTGAAGGGTCACCCCCAGGGAGATCCTTCCCATAGCAAGCATGGCATGGTGATGGATTTCTCCATCCTTAAAAAGATCGTGAATGAGCTGATCGTTGAGCCCTTTGATCACGCGCTGCTGGTCAACGCCGACACCCCCCACGCCTCCATGGCAAAGGACAATGCCCTGTTTGGCAAGCTTTACCCCCTGCCCTATCAGCCCACCTGCGAGAACATGATTCACGATTTTGCCACACGCATCTCCGGTGCCCTGCCAGCCGGTATCAGCCTCCATTCGCTGCGACTTCACGAAACAGCCACAGCCTATGCTGAGTGGTATGCTGAAGACAATTGATCCAACCGGACCAGACGCGTGGTCACCGGGGCGCACCCTTTCAAAAATGTCCTGTATATTTGCATAAAACAAAGATCCGAACGCAACCTTGCAAGATTCACCCGACCCTTATTCGTGCCTCTGGGCACTGACCAGCACGGCCTTCGCCGATGTATCGGTGAACGCTTTGCTGGGCCTTGGCGCCATGCTCTTCCTGCTCTTCTTCTCCGCCATGGTTTCTGGCTCGGAAATCGCTTATTTCTCCCTGACCCACAATCATATTGATGGTTTCAGGAAAAGCCAGCGGTCCGTCGACAAAAAACGCTTATCCCTCCTTGAGCGACCCAACCTTCTCCTGGCCACCATCCTGATTGCCAACAATGTGATCAATATCTCCATCATCATCCTGTCCACTTTCGTATTCAGGGCGTTTTTTGAGCTGGAGATCAGCCCCATCCTTGCCTTTATCCTGCAGGTTGCACTGGTCACATTCCTGATCCTGCTCTTCGCCGAGGTGCTCCCCAAGGTGTACGCTTCACGCTACCCCCAGCGCTTCTCTTCATTGATGGCCGCCCCACTGCTGTTGCTCAGGAGCCTGTTTAAGCCGCTCAGCACCTTGCTGGTAAAGACCACGCGCATCATTGACCGCCGCATGAAGAAGAAACGACCGCACCTGAGCATGCACGAATTATCCCATGCACTGGAGATCACCACCGACGACACCACCACCGAGGAGGACAAGAAGCTGCTCCGGGGCATTGTGCGCTTTGGCAACACCTATGTGAGGGAAATCATGAAGTCGCGGGTTGATGTGGTGGCGGTGGACATCAGTATGTCCTTCAACAGGCTGATCGACGTTATCAAGGAGGCAGGGTACAGCCGAATCCCTGTCTACCGGGAAAAATTCGATAATGTGGCGGGGATCCTGTACATCAAGGACCTGCTGCCACACCTGGAGCAGGGCGATGAGTTCCAGTGGCAAAGCCTGCTGCGCAATGCCTTCTTTGTGCCCGAAAGCAAGCGCATCAGTGACCTGCTCAAGGAGTTCCAGGAAAAGAAGATCCACATGGCCATTGTGGTGGACGAATACGGTGGCACCTCCGGCCTGGTGACCCTGGAGGACATCCTGGAGGAGATCGTTGGGGAGATCAATGACGAGTTTG
Source organism: Bacteroidales bacterium (assembly GCA_007120675.1). Lineage (GTDB taxonomy): Bacteria > Bacteroidota > Bacteroidia > Bacteroidales > UBA7960 > PUPG01. Next base: position 2,135 of record SKNE01000047.1, on the reverse strand, counting down.
ACATGGAAGAGGCGATCTATTCCAAAATTGATAACAACAACTTTGTGTTTGAGGGGAAGACCTTGCTGAAGGATTTTTGCAAGATCACCGGGGTGGACGACGATGTATTTAACGACGTAAAAGGTGAGGCCGACACCCTGGCAGGCCTTATCCTGGAAATCAAGCAGGAGATCCCTTTCCGCGGGGCCAAAATAAAGTATGGTTTTTTTGAGTTTGAGATAGAGGGGGTGGATAAGCGGCGCATCAAGCGGATCAAGGTTAAAGTGAAGGGCTCATGATGATTTCCAGGTATCTCTTGCCATTATGTCTTGCATTCGTCCTGGGAGCCTGTCACCAGGTTGACACGCCCAAACCCAGGGCCTATTTCCGTATCGCGCTGCCCGAAAAACATTATCAGCCCTTTGACAGCCTGTATCCTTACCGCATGGAGTATCCCTCCTACGCATCCATCCGCCCCGACACAAGGGAAACGGCCGAACCCTATTGGGCGGACATCGTTTTCCCATCGTTCAGCGCACGCGTACACCTGAGCTATAAGCCGGTATCCAGCCAGCAGGAGCTGGCGGAGTACATGGGAGATGCCTACACCTTTGTTCACCGGCACATTCCCAAAGCCACCGCCATACGGGAGTCTTTGGTGGAAAAGCCGGAAAGTGGGGTCTACGGCATGGTGTTCAACATCCGCGGCAGGGAAGCCGCCTCACCCATCCAGTTTTTTGTCACCGACAGCCTGAATCATTTTCTCAGGGGAGCGCTGTATTTCAACGTCAGACCCAACAACGATTCGCTGGCCCCGGTGATCGGCTTCATCGAGGAGGACATATATCACCTGCTGGGCACCCTGGAGTGGGACTGATCCCTCATTTCTCTTCCTGCGACAACATATTCTGTGCCGTGCTTACCTCCACAAATGACGGACCGGCTTTCTTCCCAAAGTTTCCGGCAAGCACCACGATGAGGTCTGAGGCCTTGATCTCCCGTCGATCCATCAGGCGGGTCAGGGTGGCTTTGATGAATTCCTTTTTGGACAATTCCACATCCATATAATCTGCCATCACGCCGTAGTTCAGCGCCAGCTCCCGCATCACGCGGGAATCGTAACACTGGGCATAAATGGGTGTGCGGCCGCGGTAGGCGGAGAGGTAGCGGGCGGTTTTTCCCGTATCGGTATCGGTGATGATGGCCCGGGTGTTGAGCTTCTGGATGCTGCGCACGGCGGTCTTTGACAGGAAAACGGATACCTGGTTGTCGTGGGGCACCACCTTGCTGTCGATGGAAAAGCTTTTGCTTTTTTCGGCCTCCCGCAGCGTGTTGGTCATCATCCGCACCGACTCCAGGGGATAGTCTCCAAATGCCGTTTCACCGCTCAGCATGACGGCATCGGTGCCGGAGAAGACCGCCGTGGCGATATCGCTCACCTCTGCCCTTGTGGGCCTGGGGTTTTTGATCATGGTGTGCAGCATCTGCGTGGCAATGATCACCGCTTTTTTCCTGCGGATGCATTTCTTCACCAGGTTCGCCTGGATGCCCGGGATCCGTTCTGCGGGCACCTCAATGGCCAGGTCACCCCGTGCAATCATGATGCCGTATACGTGGTCCAGTATCTCATCGATATTGTCCACCCCCTGCTGATTTTCGATCTTGGCGATGATCTTGATGGGACTGTTGTGCTTGTCGAGGATCTCCTGGATGGCCAGAACGTCATGGCGGGAGCGCACAAAAGAGTGGGCGATGTAGTCCAGGTCATGCTCGATGGCAAAATCGATGTAGGCCAGGTCCTTTTGATTCAGGGATGGGAGGTCAATGTCGGTGCCCGGAAGGTTAACGCTTTTGCGTGAACTGATCACCCCGCCATTATCCACCCGGCAAACCAGGTAGTCCGCTTTTTTTTCCATGACGGTGAGAGAGATATCGCCATCATCGATCATGATGGTGCGTCCGGGCTCCAGGAGGTCCACAAAGCCCGGGTAGTTCACATGGATGCAGTCTTTGCAGGAATCCCTGGCTGTATGTCCAGAGACCCGGATCAATTGTCCCTCTTTCACCGCCACAGGGGACTCCGACTCGTTGGTCCTCACTTCCGGACCTTTGGTGTCCACCATGATGGCGATCTTGTTGGACACTTTCCTCACGTT
>SKNE01000038.1 GCA_007120675.1 Bacteroidales bacterium | reverse complement strand
ATATGTGGAAGTGATTGACCAGGATGTTACCGTACTGGTAATACTCGAGGCTGAACTGCCAACGTTCCAGGTCACATTTTACGTCTATAACAGCTTCGGTGGTCAGCTGAGGGCTTCTGCCGGGGGATTGCCCATCTTTTCAGGTGATTTCCTGGTGGCAGGCAGCCATATCCTGTTTACCGCCATTCCCGACGAGGACCACCAGGTCAAGCAATGGCGACTCAATGACGAAATTCAGCCAGTGCCGGCAGACCAGGAAGCGTTTGAAGTGGAAAGCCTGGCGCAGGATATCACGGTGAGCGTGGAATTCAGTCAAAGAGAATTCACCATGGAAAGCGTTCCCAACGCCTTCCGCCCCAATAGCGCTTTCCCCGAAAACAGGGTGTTTATGCCACAGTTTACCGGGATGCCCTACGAATACCTCCTCACCGTCTACGACCGACAGGGAAGCGTTGTTTTCCAGACAATAGACCCCCTGGAAGGATGGGATGGAAACATGGGCAATGGAAATGGCGCACCCGCAGGCGCTTACCTCTACCAGATCAACTTTAGGGAATCGATGGATTCACCCCCGGAAAGCATCACGGGAACGGTTTACCTGATTCGCTAAATGGCACAAAAAAAGACCCGGATCAACCGGGCCCTTTCCAATCAAAAAACCAAAAACAACTAAAAACCACTACCAGCGTCCTCGTCCGCCACGGGGTGCGTGGCCTCCGTCACGACCTGCCGGTTGGCGATGGTAGGCATCCCTGCCGCCCGAACGCCGCATGACCTTGCTGTCGTAAAGGATGCGCTGCTCCTCGGTAAGCAGTTCGCGAACAGCTTGGTGGTGCTTCACATTCTCCTTCATTCGCTCTCCGCGCAAAGCGGTCATCTGATCAATCAGACCGTCAATGTCTCCGTCGGACACACCGGTCATCAGGTTGCGCTTGCGTGCACGCAACTCAGCCATCTCGGCGCGATGCTTTGTGCTCCGTTCAATCTGCGCCAGGCGCAGTGACCTTATCTGCTCCTCCTGCTCCTCGGTGAGGTCGGGAAGCATCATGCAATAGGTCATGTCACCTTGATACATGCGCTCAGGACGCTCAGCCGGGCGTTCGCGCAAGGTCTGCTGTGGACGTACATCCGGCGCCCTGCGGCCGCGCTGGGCCATTGCATCAGCAGAAATCATGGTGATCATCATAAAAGTGGCAATCAAAACAATCTTCGTTTTCATAACGTATTCAATTTTGGGGTTTGTCATTCTTTACACCCCTTTGATGCTACAAGGGGGAAAAGGTTTAACGGGACCCGGTTTTGCCATCTCCAGCCCAAAACAAATCAGCGGGGGCGGTTGTTTTAAATGGAAATGAATGTTACTTTTGTGTCTGAATTCATCAAGCCTGATGGCACCCTAACTCTGTTGACATGAACTGGAAATCTATTTCGCCCAAAATCCTGGTCATCGCTGGCCTGATCCTGTTTGCCGCCCTGATGCGCCTTGTGCCCCATTACCCCAATTTCACCCCGGTGGCAGCGATCGCGCTGTTCGGCGGTGCCCACCTGGGCAGGCGCTGGCTGGCCTTCATGATACCCATCACCGCACTCCTGGTCAGCGACCTTTTTCTTGGCTTCCACCACATGATGATACCGGTTTACGTGGGTTTTGCACTCATCGTCCTCCTGGGAAGCCTCATGCACAATAAAGTACGCGTACCCTATGTGCTGGGTGGCTCTGTAGCCGGCTCCCTGGTCTTTTTCCTGGTCACCAATTTTGCCGTCTGGGCGATGACACCCTATTACCCCGGCAACTTTCAGGGCCTGATGACATCATACACCATGGCTATTCCATTCTTCCATACCAGCCTGCTGGGCGACCTGTTCTATAATACGATGCTGTTTGGCAGCTTTTACCTGGTGAAGCAATGGTACCCCGCACTCAGCGAGCTGAGAAGTCCGTAAACGAATCATGGCTGCCGTGGCAGCCACCAACGCCTGTCCACCATGGCACTGACCTTCTTTAAAATACCCCGGAACAAAAAGTTTAACTACCGTCCGGTGTATTATGACCAGAAGAAGGAAGAGCGGGAAAAACGCATGAAGGCTGCATTGGAAGAGGAGACAGGGGACTACGAAAAGGCCCTCAGGGAACGTATGCAGCTCCAATGGAAAAGGACGGCAGGCGCCCGGAGCCGGCGGGCATCCAACCAGCGCCTGGTGATCATCTTCGTCGTCATCGCCTTATTATTTTACCTGGTTTTCTTTGTTTAAAAACAAATTCACTGCTTCATGTCGGATGTGATCAAGTTGTTGCCGGATGCTGTTGCCAACCAGATTGCCGCCGGTGAGGTGATTCAACGTCCGGCCTCCGCCGTGAAGGAACTACTGGAAAACGCCATCGACGCCGGCGCAGACGATATTCAGCTGATCGTCAAGGACGCTGGAAAAACCCTCATCCAGGTGGTCGATAACGGCCACGGCATGTCACCGGGCGATGCACGGCTCTGCTTTGAACGGCATGCCACATCCAAAATCAATGACGCATCAGACCTCTTCGCCATCCGCACCATGGGGTTTCGGGGTGAAGCGCTGGCAAGTATCGCCGCCATCGCCCGGGTGGAGCTGAAGACACGCACGGAAGAAGACCAGGTGGGCACCGGGATCATCATGGAAGCGGCCAGGTTAAAGTCGCAGGAAGCCTGTAACTGCGCCAGGGGAACAAGCATCAGCGTGAAGAACCTGTTCTTTAACACCCCCGCCCGCCGAAACTTCCTGAAATCGGATAACGTGGAAAAGCGCCACATTCTCCAGGAGCTCCAGCGCGTCGCCCTGGCCAATCCCGGAATATCCTTTCACTACTACCAGAACAACCAGCTGACCCACCACCTGCCCAAAGCCAGGCTGAAACAACGCGTGGCCAATATCTTTGGCTCCAATTACAACCAGCGCCTGGTGCCGGTTGAAGAAAAAACGCAGATTGTCAGCGTCAGCGGCTTCATCGGCAAGCCCGAATACGCAAAAAAGGTGCGGGGAGAGCAGTTTTTGTTCGTCAACAACCGCTTTATCCGTTCGCCCTACCTCAACCATGCAGTGGAAAACGCTTTTGAAGACCTGATCCCGGACGATGCCCATCCCTCCTACTTCCTCTTCCTGGAGACCGAGCCTGACCAGATTGACGTAAACGTGCATCCCACAAAGACAGAGATCAAGTTCCAGGAAGAAAAATATGTCTACCAGATCGTGAAAACGGCCGTGAAAAGAGCGATTGGCAGCCATAGCCTGAGCCCCGGACTCGATTTTGAACGGGAAACGGCCTTTGACGACAGCCCGGGTGGAACCGCCAGACCCGTCAGTCCCCCTTCGGTGCGCATCAACCCGGATTATAACCCCTTTGACCAGGGGGGATCCGCACCTCCCGCCGGTCAGCAAGACCTGCGCAGCAGGGTGAAACCGTCGGAGTGGGAGCAGCTTTATCCAACCGACAAGGACCTGCCAGACACATCAAAGGAAGGTGATGGAGGTCAATTCATCATCAGTGCGGACTGGGACACCCAAAAACAGGACAACGGACAAAAATTCTTTCAGCTGCATGGCCAGTACATCCTCACACCGGTGAAATCGGGGCTGATGGTGATCGACCAGCAAAGGGCCCATGAAAGGGTGCTGTTTGAGAAGTTCATCCGTTCCGGCCACCAGCAAAGTGCCCCTTCCCAGCAATTGCTGTTCCCGGAACATATCACCCTGACAGAGAATGAAGCCGGACTGCTCAAAGAGATCATGGATGATCTGCGCTTCCTGGGCTTCGGCATCCAACTGCTCAAAAAGAACACCTTCGTCATAGATGCCCTGCCGGCTGACATGTCAGATGACCACTCACTGCAAGGGGTCCTTGAGGGCATACTGGACAATGTGGAGAGAAACAGGAAGGAACTCAGGCAGGACATGCAAAGCAATGTGATGCGCTCCATGGCCAAGCGGCTCGCAGTAAAACACGGCAAAGCCTTGTCTGCAGAGCAGATGGCCGCCCTGGCCAATAGCCTCTTCGCCTGCGATACTCCACAGTACACACCCGATGGCCACATCGTTTTGCAAATCATTTCCAAGGAGGATCTTGCAGGACGGTTTAAATAGTGGAGAAATCGTAATTTTGCCCCGTGCCGAACGTTGATCCATCATCACAATGAACAGATCAGCTCCCTTGATCGTTTTGATCTAAGGCGGCCAGACCAAAGAAAAACCAAACTATGATGCAATACCGACCTGCCGGATTCAATTTCATGCCTTTGGTGGTGAAAAACCTGCTGATTATTAATGGCTTGTTCTTTCTTGCCACCATCTCACTGGAAACGGCTTACCGCCTGGACCTGATCAGGATGCTGGGGCTTTTCATGCCCGGATCCCCACACTTCCAACCCTTTCAGTTCGTAACCCATATGTTCATGCATGCGAACTTAAGCCACATATTCTTCAATATGTTTGCCTTGTGGATGTTCGGTACCGCCATCGAAAACCTCATGGGCTCACAGCGCTTCCTGGTGTACTACCTGGTCACCGGCTTTGGTGCGGCTTTCCTGCACCTGGGAGTCAATTACCTGGAGGTGTGGAGTTTGCGCAGTGAACTGCTGGCCGCGGGGTATACACCCGGACAGCTGCGGCATATCCTTGAGTTTCCTCCCGAAACAGCACCGTCCGACATCGCCGGTACGCTGGCTGCCTACATCCGGAAGTTCATCGTTCCGACGGTGGGTGCCTCCGGCGCCGTATTCGGGATCCTGCTGGCCTTTGGCATGTTCTTTCCCAACAGCTATATTTACCTCTTCTTTGCCATCCCCATCAAAGCAAAGTATTTCGTCATGGCTTATGGAGCACTCGAGCTGTTTTTCGGCATCACCAACAGGCCAGGCAACATCGCCCACTTCGCCCACCTGGGTGGCATGGTATTTGGCTATCTCCTCATCAGGTACTGGCGACGGAAGCGCCGGATATTTTATTAATTCCCGGAAAGTCAAAAACACACTGGGGGAAACCTATGATACAACAGTCTATCCTGAGTGAAATAAAACAGTTTTTTGTGAGGGGCTCCGTGCTGGCCAGGCTGATCGGCATTAACGTAGCCGTCTTCGTCCTGATCAACCTGCTGCGGGTGTTCTTTTTCCTTTGGAACATCGATGGGGCTGGCGATGCCCTGACGCACTGGCTGGGTGTCTCCTCCAACCTGCACGTGATACTGCACCGGCCGTGGACACTCCTTACCTACATGTTTCTTCACCTGGATTTTTTCCATATCCTGTTTAACATGGTGGTGCTCTATGTGGGAGGACGCCTCTTCAGCGACTTCATTGGCGCCGACCGCCTGACGGCTACCTACCTCATCGGTGGACTGGCAGGCGCGGTCTTCTATATCGTTTCCTTTAACATTTTCCCCGCCTTCAGGGATGTGGTGGCTTACGCCGTTGCACTGGGTGCATCAGCCTCCGTGCTTGCCATCTTCATCGCCATCGCCGTCTACATGCCCAACTACCAGCTTCCCCTGCTGCTGCTGGGCCGGATCCGGCTAAAGTATATCGCCCTTTTCTTTGTCGTACTGGATGTGATCAGCATCGATAAAGGCAATCCGGGCGGACACCTGGCCCACCTGGGAGGCGCCCTGTGGGGATTCATCTATGCCTCCCTGCTCAAAGCAGGTAAGGACCCGGCACTGGTGATCGGCTTCTACCTGGGTAAGGTGGGTAAGCTATTCAGCAGAAAGCCCAGGTTCACCGTTGAATACACGAGGGACCGGCCTGTCACCGACGAAGAATACAACGACCAGCGGGCAGAACACCAGAAAAGGATCGATAAGATACTGGACAAGATCTCCCGGAGTGGCTATGAAAGCCTCACCAAGGAAGAGAAAGAGATTCTATTCAGGATGGGAGGCAAATAGATGCCTCCCTAAGCAAGCCCATACATGCCTTTCAAGCTCATATCCGACTTCTCCCCCACCGGCGACCAGCCTGAAGCCATCGCACAACTGTCACAAGGCATCCGCGACGGCCTCCCTTTTCAGACCCTGCTGGGGGTGACGGGATCGGGCAAGACCTTCACCATTGCCAACGTGCTCCAGGAAGTGCAGCGCCCTGCCCTGGTACTGAGCCACAATAAGACCCTGGCGGCACAGCTTTATGGTGAATTCAGGCATTTCTTTCCAGGTAACGCGGTGGAATACTTTGTTTCCTATTACGATTACTATCAGCCGGAAGCGTATATTCCCACCACCAATACCTACATCGAAAAGGACCTCTCCATCAATGATGAGATAGAGAAGCTTCGCCTCAGCGCCACCAGCGCCCTGCTTTCTGGCCGGCGCGATGTCATCGTCGTTAGTTCCGTTTCCTGCATCTATGGCATTGGAAACCCGGACGACTTCAACCATAACACCATCCACCTGAACACGGGCGAACTGATGAGCCGCAACCGCCTCCTCCACCGCCTGGTGGCCAGCCTGTACAGCAGAAGCGTAGAAGAATTCAAGCGTGGAAACTTCAGGGTCCAGGGCGATACGGTGGATATCTTTCCCGCTTACGCCGACAAAGCCTGCCGCGTCACTTTCTGGGGCGACGAGATCGAGTCACTGGAATTCTTCGAACCCCAGAGTGGTCTCTCCATCGAATCCATGGAACACCTGACCATCTACCCTGCCAACATCTTCGTTACCTCACCCGACCGTATGAAGGCAGCCATCCGCATGATCCAGGACGACCTGGTGGAGCAGGCTGCCTTCCTGCGAAACACCGGCAGAAAGCTGGAGGCGCAGCGACTGGAGGACAGGGTCAATTACGACCTGGAGATGATCAGGGAGCTGGGCTACTGCTCAGGAATAGAGAACTATTCACGCTATTTTGACGGCCGCAGGCCCGGATCGAGGCCTTTCTGCCTCCTCGACTATTTCCCCGGGGACTATGTCACGGTGATCGACGAAAGCCACGTGACCGTCTCGCAGGTCCATGCCATGTACGGTGGCGACTTTTCCAGGAAAAAGAACCTGGTGGAGTATGGCTTCCGCCTTCCAGCCGCATTGGATAACAGGCCGCTGAAGTTCAGCGAGTTTGAGCAACTAATGAACCAGGTGATCTTCGTGAGCGCCACCCCGGCCGACTATGAGCTGACACAGAGCGAAGGGGTCGTGGTGGAACAGGTGATCAGGCCCACCGGACTGCTGGAGCCACCCATCGAGGTCAGACCCAGCACCAACCAGATCGATGACCTGCTGGAGGAGATCAACAAACGTGCTGACAAGAGTGAACGGGTGCTGGTGACGACCCTGACCAAACGAATGGCCGAGGAACTCACCAAATACCTTACAAAAGCCAAAATCAAGTGCCGTTACATCCACTCTGATGTGGACACCCTGGAGCGCGTGGAGATATTGCGCGACCTGCGCCTGGGAAACTTTGATGTGCTCATTGGCGTCAACCTGCTCCGGGAAGGGCTGGACCTGCCGGAGGTGTCGCTGGTGGCCATCCTGGACGCCGACCATGAAGGGTTTCTCCGCTCCGAACGTTCACTGATACAAACAGCCGGCAGGGCCGCCAGGAACATCAACAGCCTGGTGATCATGTATGCCGACCACGTGACGCGATCCATGCAGGCTGCCATCGATGAGACTGACCGGAAGCGCATCAAGCAGATACGCTACAATGAAGAACACCAGATCACCCCGGCGCAAATCAAGAAATCGGTGGAGGCGATCCATGGACAGACCGCGGTGGTTGACAGGCAATCGGGGAAAAAAGCCTATGTGGAGAAAGACAGCCCGGATATAGCCGCCGACCCCGTAGTGCAATACATGGGCAGGGAACAGCTTAGAAAAGCCATCAACCAGAGTAAACGCCTCATGGAGAAGTCGGCCAAGGAACTGGACTTCCTCGAAGCGGCCAAACACCGTGACGACATGCAGGCGCTGGAAAAAATGTTCAAAGAAAAATTTTTATGACCATGCTGGCAGACTTACTTAACAAGCACCAGGCAGCTTTTCACCCCCTTTTTCAGCCCGACCTGCGGGCGGAAAACACCTACCTCCTGGACCTGACAATGGATAATAAGGAGCTGGAGAGCCTGGACCTCTTCGATGCCCGGGTCATGCATGATTACATCTTCGGCAAGATAAGCAGTCACAATGCACGCTACGCCTTCGGTGGCTATATGGAAGACAGGGCCATGTACAGGCGCAGCAAGCTCTTCCACCACCCCAGCGGAAAAGTCCGGAGCATCCACCTGGGAACCGATGTGTGGGCCCCCGAAGGCACAGAGGTCCACCTGCCACTGAACGGCCGGGTGCATAGCTTTCAGAACAACAGCCAGCCAGGCGATTACGGTCCGACCATCATCATGGAACACACGCTGGAAGGCACATCATTCCATACCCTGTACGGACACCTGTCAATGGATTCGATCCAGGGTATTCACGTGGGACAAACCTTTAGTGCAGGGGATGTCATCGCCCGCCTGGGAAGCCATAAAGAGAATGGCGACTGGCCACCTCACCTGCATTTCCAGGTCATTTCCCGTCTGGAGGACCGTTGGGGTGACTTTCCGGGGGTCAGCTACGCCGATGAGACTGAAGCTTACACAGCCATCTGTCCAGACCCCGCCGCGTTTTTCAGGACACTCACGAAAAATCAGCCGCAGTGATCTCTTCCCGCAATTTTGCAAGATAAGGATAATCGACTATTTTTGCAGATCGATCCATGCCCCCAAAAGCATGTTGTATGTGGCTGCAGGATTGATTTTCAGAAACGCTCTTGTATTTATCTAAGACGATGTTATGATGGATATTTTTACTAAGGCGACGGCGAAAATGGGGCCCCTGGGTCAATATGCCAGCCAGGTGCATGGTTACTTTACTTTTCCCAAGCTGGAGGGGGAGATCTCCAACCGCATGGTGTTCCAGGGCAAGGAGAAACTGGTCTGGAGCCTGAATAACTACCTGGGACTGGCCAATCATCCTGAGGTCAGGGAGGTGGATGCCGAAGCTGCCCGGAAGTACGGCATGGCCCTGCCAATGGGCGCACGCATGATGTCAGGGCAGACCGACCTGCACGAGAAGCTGGAAAGTGAACTCGCCAGCTTCGTGGGCAAAGAATCGGCCTACCTGCTCAATTACGGTTACCAGGGCATGGTCAGCGTGATCGACTCCCTGCTGGATCGCCAGGATGTGGTGGTCTACGATTCGGAATCACATGCCTGCATTGTCGATGGACTCCGGATGCACCTGGGAAAACGTTTTGTCTACCCCCACAACGATATGGATTGCCTGCGAACGCAGCTGAAGCGGGCCCGGAAACTGGCCCAGAAGACCGGTGGCGGCATCCTTGTGATCACCGAAGGGGTCTTCGGCATGTCAGGTGACCTGGGTAAGCTGGACCAGATCGTTGCCATGAAAAAAGAATTCCCGTTCCGCCTGCTGGTCGACGACGCACACGGGGTGGGGATCATGGGTGAGACAGGCGCAGGAACGCACGAACACCTGGGCGTGCCGGATGGCGTTGACGTGTTTTTCGGCACCTTTGCCAAAGCCTTTGCCTCCATCGGCGCCTTCGTGGCCGGTCCAAGGGAGGT
>SKNE01000072.1 GCA_007120675.1 Bacteroidales bacterium | reverse complement strand
CATCAATACAAAGGCCATGATCCGTCATAACATAAAATTCAGCCTGCGCGCCCTCAAACGACAGGGTGGCTACGTTTTCATCAATGTGCTTGGACTGGCCATTGGCATAGCTTGCGCACTCATCATCTCCCTCTTCATCATCCACGAACTGAGCCACGACCAGTATAACCCCCACAAAAATGAGATCTACCGGGTAAACCTCCAGGGGATCATGAGCGGCCAGGAGCTGCGTATGGCCTATACGTCCTCACCCATAGGTCCGGCCATGGCCGACGAATTTCCCGAGGTGGAGGCCTTCCTTAGAATGCACATCTGGAGCGAAACCATCATACAGGTGGAAGACCAGTTTTTCACAGAAGACCACTTTGCGCTGGCCGACTCCTCATTTTTTGAATTCTTTCCCATCCCGCTCTTGAGGGGAAACACCAAAACGGCCTTGACAGAACCCTATACCGTGGTGTTGACGGAAACAGCCGCCCAGCGCCTTTTTGGCGATAAGGACCCCATGGATAAAATGATCCGCGCAGGGGGGATGCCACAGCGTTTTCGCGTGACGGGCATCATGGAGGACATCCCCAAAAACACCCACTTCAATGTGGGCATGATCGGTTCCTTTAGCTCCAGCGAACGGGCCAACGACATGAACTGGCTGGCAAACAACTTTTACACCTATGTGAAGCTGCACCCGGAAGCCGATCCGGCAGTGGTCGATGACCGCTTCGAAGCATTGGTGGTCAAACACATTGGCCCCATGGTAAAGCAGATCATCGGCATCAGCATCGAGGAGTTTGTCCGCCTGGGCAACAGCTACAATTTTTTTCTTCAGCCACTAACGAGCATCCGTCACGACCCCACCATAGAAACTGGCCACAAGCCCCCAAAGGATCCCAGGTACTTGTGGATATTCGGTGCCATCGGACTACTGATCCTGGTCATTGCCTCCATCAACTTCATGAACCTTTCCACGGCGCAGGCCAGCAGACGAGCCAGGGAGGTGGGAATGAAAAAAGTGATCGGCTCATCCAGGGGGATGCTGATTGTTCAATTCCTCACCGAAACCATCGTGCTCTCCTTCCTGGCCCTGCTGATAGCCCTTGTGATGGTAGAGGTCAGCCTGCCCTCCTTCAATAACCTGCTTTCCCTGCAGCTATCCCTTGCCTACCTGGGCAAATGGTATGTCATCCCCGGCATCCTGCTGCTCACCATCATGGTGGGCCTGCTGGCAGGAAGCTATCCCGCGTTCTACCTCTCATCATTCAGCCCCAACAAAGTGCTGAAAGGGCAATCCGGGAACGGGATGCCCAAAAGCAGGCTGAGGCTTGCCCTGATCTTCGTGCAGTTCACCATCTCCATCATCCTCATATCCGGCTCGGTGATCATGTACAGGCAGCTGAACTACATGCAAAACAAGGAGCTGGGGTTTGAGAGGGAGAACATCCTGGTGATTCGCAGGGCTTATGTCCTGGGCGGACAGGTAAACGCATTTAAAGCCGAGCTGCAGGGCATACCAGGCGTTCAGTCGGTGTCCGCCTCCACTTCCGTCCCCGGAAGGAGCGACAGCTTCAGCGGATACGGCATACGCGGAAGGCAGGATGAGTCGTTCATGATGCACACCAACTGGGTTGACCATGACTACCTGGAGACTTTTGGGATTGAATTGGCCGACGGTCGTTTCTTCGATCCTGGGCGGATCACCGATCAGGACGCCTGCCTTGTCAATGAGCGCGCGATCCGGAACTATTCGCTGGATCCGCCTTACGAGGCCAGGATCATCATGCCCGGCGAACCCCAGGTGGAGCTCCCCGTGATTGGTGTGGTGAAGGATCACCATTTTGAATCCCTGCACCACGGCATCTCACCCTCCATCATGCTGTTCAAGCACGATGAGGTTCAGTGGGGGTACGTGAGCATCCGCTACCAGGAGGGGATGACGCAGCGGATCCTCCGCCAGGCGGAGGAGAGCTGGGGCTCCTTCACCGCCAACGAACCCATGCTGTATTTCTTCATGGATGAGGAACTCAACCGCCTCTACCTGGAGGACAGGCAAAATGCATACCTTTCCATCATCTTCACCCTGCTGGCCATCCTCATCGCCTCCATGGGACTGTATGGCCTGACGGCCTTCTCCCTGCAGCAACGGGTCAAGGAGATCGGCATCCGCCGCACCTTTGGAGCCAGCATATACAACATATGGTACATGATCAGCAAGGATGTCATGCTGCTTGTGGCGGCTTCGACCCTGCTGGCCTGGCCGCTGATCTACTGGGTGGCAAGCAGCTGGCTGCAGAACTACCACTACCGCATCACCATGCAGGCGGGCGACTTTCTCCTGGGCTTTGCCGTGGCGGTGCTGATCGCACTCCTGACCATCAGTTACCGCGTCATACGATCCGCCTCCGTGAACCCGGCCGACTCCATGCGCTATGAGTGAGCAGGCGTATGCAGCTTGTCCGCCTATGTACAAGATCTTGTCCGCAAACGAACACAATTCCTGTTGAAAATTTATTCAAATAACTGATAAACAGTGTACTGAGGTGTTTGGTACTGCTTTTGGTACCTGTTAAGTGCAACCAAAGAGATCTTTTCCCATGTTCAGACATTACATCAAGTTCAGCTTTCGCGCCCTCAGGCGGCAGGGCGCCTATGTGGCCATCAACGTACTGGGACTGGCCATCGGAATGGCCTGTGCGCTGATGATCGCCCTTTTCATCATGCACGAACTCAGCTATGACCAGCACCATGAGCACAAGAACCGCATTTACCGGGTAGGGCTGCATGGCATTTTCAGCGGACAGGAGGTGAAGGCTGCCTATACGGCCGCGCCCATGGGTGCCGCCATGGTGGCCGACATGCCTGAGGTGGAGAGCTTCCTGCGGGTCAATGTGTGGGATGAGACCATCTTTCAAAACGGGGACGACTTCTTCATCGAACAGTATTTCATGGAGGTGGATTCCACCTTTTTCGACTTTTTCTCCGTCCCGCTGCTGCGTGGCCGTGCTGAAAGCGCCCTGGTGGAACCCTTCAGCATTGTCCTGTCTGAAAGTGCCGCCCAACGGATCTTTGGGGACAATGACCCCATGGACCAGACACTCCGGGTGGGGAACATGCCCAACCATTATCGCGTAACGGGAATCATGGCCGACATGCCAAGGACCTCGCACCTTTACGCCGAAATGCTGGGTTCCTTCACCACCAGCCACCGTTCCAATGAAGACAATTGGTTGTCCAATAGTTTTTTCACCTACATCATGCTCCACCCCGGGACGAATGCCTCATCGGTGGTGGATCGGTTTGAAGACCTTATCGTAAAGTATGTCGGTCCCCAGGTGTATCAGTTCCTGGGGATCACCATCGAGGATTTCATCAACCAGGGGAACCGCTACAATTACTTCCTGCAGCCCCTCACCAGCATCCACCTGGATCCCTCCGTGGATCAGTTCAATCAACCCACCTCAGACCCCAAGTATTTGTGGATATTCGGTGCCATCGGACTGCTCATCCTGGTGATCGCCTCCATCAACTTCATGAACCTCTCCACGGCCCAGGCCACCCGCAGGGCCAAGGAGGTGGGGATGAAAAAGGTGATCGGCTCCTCCAAGGGGATGCTTGTCTGGCAGTTTGTGACCGAGACCGTTGTCTTATCCGCCCTGGCCCTTGTGCTGGCCATCATGATCGCCGAGTTCTCCCTGCCCTATTTCAACGACCTGCTCTCCCTGCACCTCAGCCTGGCTTACTTCACCGACTGGCGTGTGATTCCGGCACTGGTGCTCCTGGTGCTCCTGGTGGGCCTTTTTGCCGGCAGCTATCCGGCTTTTTACCTTAGCTCCTTCAGTCCCAATACGGTGCTGAAAGGGAAGACGGGGAACGGACAACAAAACACCGGACTTCGTAAAGCTCTGACGGTTACCCAGTTTGCCATATCCATCATGCTAATCACCGGCTCTGTCATCATGTACAAGCAACTGAACTATATGCTGAACAAGGAGCTGGGCTTTGACAAGGAAAGCGTGCTGGTGATCCGCCAGGCCCAGGCAATCGGTGAGCAGGTCCACTCCTTTAAGTCCGAGGTGCAGGGAATCCCCGGCGTGTTGTCCGTATCGGCTTCCACGGCGGTCCCCGGAAGGAATAACAACAACAATGGCTACATCATCAGGGGGCGGGAAGAGGAGTCCTTCCTCATGCAAACCAATTGGGTGGATTATGACTACCTGGAAACTTACGGGATCAAGATGGCTGAAGGACGCTTCTTTGACCCCGCCATGCCCACCGACCAGCAGGCTGCCGTGGTAAACCAGAGTGCGGTGGAGAACTACCAGATGAACGATGTCTTCGCCACCCGCATTGTCAGTCCCGGCGACCAGGAAAACATCATGCCGGTGATCGGCGTGGTGAACAACTTCCACTTTGAATCGCTGAAAAGCAATATCGCACCATACATCCTGCGCTTCAAGAATGAAAACATCAACTGGGGCTATATCAGCATCCGCATTGAGCCCGGGATGACAAGCCGCGTGCTGGAGGACACCCAGGCCCTGTGGGCCTCTTTCACGGCCAACGACCCCATGCTCTACCTTTTCATGGACGAAGACTTCAGGCGTTTTTACCGCGAGGAGGAACAGAATGCCCGCTTGTCGGTGATCTTCACCCTGCTGGCCATCCTCATTGCCTCGCTGGGACTCTACGGACTCACCGCCTTCTCGCTGCAGCGCCGGATACGGGAGATTGGCATACGGAGGACCTTCGGGGCCAGCGTGAGCAGCATCTGGTACATGGTGTGCAAGGACGTGCTGGTGCTGGTGGGGGTGGCAAGCCTCCTGGCCTGGCCACTGACCTATTGGGTCGCCGGCAACTGGCTGCAGAACTACCACTACCGGATCGGCATGCAGGCCAGCGACTTCCTCCTGGGACTCCTCCTGGCGGTGATGATCGCACTGATCACCATCAGCTACCGGGTGATCCGGACGGCATCCATCAATCCGTCCATCTCCCTGCGCTATGAGTAAGCAGCAACTGGGCCCTTACCCTGCCCAAACTACATAAACAAAATCCATTACTAATTTTTAACCCAATCTTTACAACCATGAAAACAACCCTACTTTCATTACTGATCGCATGCATCATGCTCCCTGTTTACGGCAGCCACTTTACTCCTCCCGTGAAAGAAAGACAATACACAACCAGGATGGACATGCTAAGGCCGTCCGTTGAACGGGAAGCCGGCACCAAAGCACCCGGAATGTTTGGCGACCTTGATTTCGGTGCCATCTTTGTCCGCAACAGTGTCCAGGCAGATACCCTGATGGTAAAGTCCTTCGACACCAAGGATGGGTCCTGGGTGCCATTCATGAAGGAGATCCCCTTTTACCAGGGTGCGTCAACCATCACCGAGGTAACGGAACAGTGGTTCCTGGAGGGTACGGACTATGTCCCTGAAATTAAAAACATAGCGTTTTACGACGATCATGACCGCCCCACCCGCCTGGAAATGCATCATTATCACGATGGGGACTGGTTCCCTGTATTTGCCATCGACGAACAATATAATGAGATCGGAGAGATCATTTATGATGCCGTGTATGCCTACGACATGGATGCAGGGGGGTGGACCATGCTTTTTGGGTTCCGGGCCACCGAGGAATACAATGAAAATGGTGCGCTGGTACTGCGCACATGGGAAGAGTTCTTTTTCGAAGGATGGGTTCCGGTATTCAAGGAGGAGTTTATCCTGAATGAGGAGGATGTAGTTGTTGAGATCATCGAATATTATTATGACGACTGGGATAATCACTGGGAAAAGGAATACCGCGTCGTGCTGGATCTTTGCGAAGAGAACAAGTGGCAGCAGGGCTATTCCTACGTTTGGAACTGGTTTGATGAGGAATGGGAGCTTGAAATCAAATATGTTGAATTTGAGTGGTTTGACTTTAGTCGCATGTTGTTCACCCATGTGCACGTGATGGCAGATGCCAGCCTGTTTGACGACTGGAAAGGAGATGATGAGGTGGAATGGGTCAACTTCGTGCGCATGACGGCTGAATATCACGAGACCGGCCTGCCCCTGCTGAGGCTGTCGGAGGATTGGCATGGGGATGTTCATGAAGGGGAGTGGCAGCCTGACTTTAAGATGGAGTACGCCTACGACCACCTGCTCAACACCGTTTACGAGATGTCCAGCTTCCATGACGGCTCCGACTGGCAAAAGATGAACGGCCACCAGCTGGACATGGAATACCACGAGGATGGATCAATTAAGTCGTTCATCTTCCACGCAACAAGGGATGAGTGGAAGAACGAGCTGAACCCCCTGTTGCATTACACGTATCACTATGCTGATGACACTACGGACGCGCCTGTGGTTGAGATGCCCCAGTTTGACCTGCGTTTGTTTCCCAATCCCGCTTCCAGCCGGATCAACGTCGAGTTGCCCGGTGATTTTGACTGCTCCCGGGTATCCATTATCGGTGCTGACGGCAGGATCGTACAAACCTATAAGCCGGCCCAGATGGGCGGTTCCCGCCAGCTAAGCCTGGACGTTTCCGGGTTGACAAGCGGAATCTACTTTGTCCGGGTACAAGGCCCTGCTGGACATCAAAGCGCCAGGTTCATCAAGAGGTAACATGCCTTTGCCTCATCAAACAGATAGCCTCCTGCTCTAACCCTACCTGAGCAGGCGGCTTTTCTTTTCTACTTTCCTGAGGTGGGGGATGAGCTCCTGCTCCATTTCATCCACGGTGTCACAATATTTGAACAGCTTCAGGTCCTCCGGACTGATGGTGCCCAGCTCAGCCAGCTTCGGGATGTTGATGACCTGGTCCCAGAAGGACCTGTCGTAAAGGATGATCCTGAGCTCTTTCTTGATCTTGCCGGTCTGCACCAGGGTCAGCACCTCCATGAATTCATCCAGGGTGCCGAATCCTCCCGGAAAGATCACAAAGGCCTTGGCCATGAATACCAGCCAGAGCTTTCGCATATAGAAGTAGTGGAACTCAAAGTTCAGCTCCTCATCAATGTAGGGATTGGGCTCCTGTTCGAAGGGCAGGCTGATGTTGAAGCCGATGGACTTACCGCCGGCTTTCCTGGCCCCCTTGTTGGCGGCCTCCATGATGCCCGGTCCGCCGCCCGTTGCCACGATGTAACGGCTGTGTGGCGTATAGCGCTCCTTGGCCCACTTGGTTAGGCGGTAGGCCAGCTCCACGGCGTCCTCGTAGTAGCGGGACATCTCCAGGTCCGTCTCGGCCTTCTGAAGTGCGCCGGCCTGTGCTTTTTTGTTGTCCTTCAGGGTGTTCAGCCGCTTTTGTGCCTCCTTGTGCGGCAAGGTGCGGGCCGACCCGAAGAAGACCACGGTGTCTTGCACCTTGTTGCGCCGCAAACGGGACTTAGGCTCCAGGTATTCACTCAGGATGCGCAGTTCGCGGGCTGATGGCGATGCCAGGAACTTAGGGTTTTCGTAAGCTTTGGGTGCTTTTTTTTCTTTCATGGGACAGGTTGTTTTTTTATCGTTTCAGTAGCCGGCCGCCTGGCCGTCCTTTCGTGATTCTGAGGCCCCGTAATACACACCCTGCTCTGCATCCCACTTGATGGCCTGGTAGCCGCCGAAGGGTCCGTTGGCCCATTGTATGGTGTGTCCCCTTTCCAGCAGGGCCCTTACCGTTTCATAGGGGAAGCCCGACTCCAGGTTGACGATGCCCCCGTCGGTCATGCGCTCACCGGTGGGCTCCGATGAGCCCCTGTGGTGAATGCGTGGCGCATCGCCGGCTTCCTGGAGGTTCATTCCGAAATCGATCATGTTCACCACGATCTGGGCGTGGCCCTGGGGCTGCATGCCGCCACCCATGACGCCAAAGCTCATGTAGGGCGCCCCATCTTTGGTGATGAAGCCGGGGATGATGGTGTGAAAGGGCCTTTTTCCCGCTTCGTAGGTGTTGAAGTATCCGGACTCCAGGGTAAATCCTTCGGCCCGGTTCTGCAGCACAAAACCAAGGCCGGGAGGTGTCATGCCACTGCCCATGCCGCGGTAATTGCTCTGTATCAGCGATACCATCATCCCATCCTTATCGGCCACCGCCAGGTAGATGGTATTGGGCGCTTCGGGGAGGCCCGGCTCGTAGACCCTGGCAGCGCGGTCCATATTGATGAGCTGGCGGCGCTCCTCTGCGTACTCTTTGGAAATGAGCTGTTCCACGGGGACTGGACTGAAGTCCATGTCCGCATAGTAACGGGCCCTGTCTTCGAAGGCCAGCTTCTTGGCCTCTATGAACAGGTGCACGTAGTCCGGACTGTATAAGCCCATGGAGGCGATGTCAAAACCCTCCAGGATGTTCAGTATTTGCAGCACGGCGATCCCCTGCCCGTTGGGGGGCAGCTGCCACACGTCAAATCCGCGGTAGCTGGCCGATACCGGATCCACCCAGGTGCTGCTGTGGGCGGCCATGTCCTCGTAGGACAAAAAGCCCCCATTCTCGCGTATGTATTCATCGATGGTGCGGGCTATCTCACCACGGTAAAAGACATCCCGCCCCTGGCGGGCGATCATTTCGTAGGTGCTGGCAAGGTAGGGGTTGCGGAACACCTCCCCCTTTTCAGGCATCCTGCCTTCCGGCATGTAGGTCTCCGTGAAGTTGGGGTAGCGCGAAAGGATGGGTGCTGATCGCTGAAGGTAGTAGGCGATGAGCTCCGTCACGGGGAATCCGTTTCTTGCGTAGTCGATGGTGGGCTGCAAGATCGCCTCCATATCCAGCTTGCCGAAGCGCTCGTGCATCTCAAACCAGCCATCCACCGTGCCGGGCACGCTCACGGGAAGGGGTCCCCGCTGGGGGATCATCTCATATCCATTGTCGTGAAAATAGCTGATGTCAAGGCTTTTGGGCGAGCGTCCGCTGGCGTTTAGTCCGTGCAGGCGCTCACTGTCGGGATCCCAGATGATGGCAAAGAGGTCGCCCCCGATGCCGCAGCCGGTGGGTTCCATCAGTCCCAGTGCGGCATTGGCCGCAATGGCCGCGTCCACCGCACTGCCACCCTGCTTCAGGATGTCGATGGCGATCTGGGTTGCCAGGGGGTGACTGGTGGCCGCCATGCCGTTTTGGGCGATCACCTCTGACCGACTGGCAAACTGATGTCCGGTGATGCGGTCCTGTGACTGGATCCCCGCGCAAGCAAGGGCAAGGATAAGAAATGCTGCGAGTCTGTTCATGGTTAACAAGGTGTTATTATGGGCGTTTGCTGTTGTCATTGTGGGATAAAGATAAGAAAAAGAAAGGGCCACCCGTTGGCGGGCAGCCCTTTTCTTCCGTGTCAGCTGCGGACAGGGCCATTGTGGATGGTCCTTATCCGCGGGTTTTTAGCGTGTCACCTGCACGCGGTGGGTGATCACCCCTGCGCGGGTGGTGAGCTGTATGAAGTATACGCCGGTCTGGTAACCAGACACCTCGATTTGGTGATGGGTGTCTTGTACCGCCTGGCTGAGCACCACCTGTCCCAGCATGTCCACCATGCGGAGGCTGAGGATCTGCTCACTGGCCTGGATGTTGAGGGTGCTGCGCGCCGGGTTGGGATAGAGCATCACGTGGATGTCGTCCAGCTCCAGCACGT
>SKNE01000273.1 GCA_007120675.1 Bacteroidales bacterium | reverse complement strand
TCGCTGGCCAGGTCCGCCTTGTGGGTGAATCCAGGTTCGCGGAAGTGCACCTGGTCATCAATCACGCCGGGTAAGAGATACATCCCCGTAAGGTCCAGTACCCGGTGTGAGCCCTCGTCAATTGAAGCGGACTGCCCGCCGATAAACAACTTTTCAATCCATCCGTCCCGTATGAGCAGGTCGCCTTTGATTTGCTGTCCCTCATTGACAATGGTGGCATTCTTAAGAAGGTATGACGACATGGTTTTTTGCTTAAAGGCCCGGTTCATGGCAGGCTGTTTTTACAAACGGATCTGTCAAAGGTATCACAGGGCGGTGTTGAATACTCAGTCGGGGGCACTGTATTTTTTCGGACTAACCAGGCTCTTCCACTTGAGCTTTATCACCCCCAGCACAGCTTCCCTGAATATCCCGGTGCTCATCTTTGACTCCCCTTCCGTGCGGTCAGTGAACACAATGCTTACCTCCCGGATCTTGAAGCCCAGCTTCCAGGCCCTGAACTTCATCTCGATCTGAAAGGCATAACCCGTAAAACGAATGTCATCCAGGGGAATGGCTTCCAGCACCCGGCGTTTATAGCACTTGAAGCCCGCGGTGGTGTCATATACCGGCATCCGGGTGATGGTCCTGACATAAATGGATGCCATGTACGACATCAACACCCTGCCCAGCGGCCAGTTCACCACATTGACCCCGTCGATATACCTGGAACCGATGGCCAGGTCATACCCTTCCACGGCGCAAGCCTCATACAGCTGAACCAGGTCGTCGGGATTGTGCGACAAGTCGGCATCCATCTCAAAAATGTACTCGTAGCCCCTGTCCAGGGCCCACTTGAAGCCGTGGATGTAAGCGGTTCCCAGTCCAAGCTTGCCTGTCCTCTTTTCCAGGAAGAGGGATCCAGGAAAGACAGACATCATTTCACTCACCACCCGGGCGGTCCCGTCGGGCGAGTTGTCGTCCACCACCAGCACATGGAAAACCCGCGGGAGGGAAAAGATCATACGTATGACCTTTTCTACGTTTTCCCGCTCGTTGTAAGTAGGAATGATGACCAGGGCGTCAGCCACAGTATTGATTCAGTTTTTCAGGTTTTGCCGGGCGCACGTGGACTCTACGGTAAGCCGCTGGCGCCCGCATGTCAAAAGTACGTTTTTTGTTTCAATAAATTGTTTGTCCACCCACTTTTCTGGCCAGCACGGGGACCTGCTCATCCCCAATGAAAAAACTTCATGTACTTTTGCATGTATGAGAAAGCGCCTGATTTACCTTGACCATGCGGCCAGTACACCCATGGATCCTGCTGTAATAGAAGAGATGGCCTCCTGCATGGAGGAGCATTTCGGGAACCCGTCTTCGGTGCATGAGGCAGGCAGGCGGGCTCGCGTGCTCCTGGAGCAGGCCCGCCGAAAGGTGGCGGCCATGCTGCATGTGGCTCCGTCCGAACTGTTCTTTTGTTCGGGGGGGACTGAAGCAAATAATGCCGTGCTGTGGGGTTGTGCCAGGGATTTGGGTTATAAGCATTTTATCACTGCGGCAATAGAGCATCCGGCGGTATTGCAACCCTTGAACAGAATGGCGGCTGACCAGGAGATACAGCTACACCTGGTGGACATCGATAAGCTGGGCCGCGTGTCAGCAGATCACCTGGCCAGGTTGCTTGAACAACATAAGCCGGCGGTGGTCAGCCTCATGCATGCCAATAATGAAACAGCCAATCTTTTGCCGGTGAAGATGGTGGCGGATCTCTGCAAGCGTCAGGGGGCCCTCTTCCATTCAGATACCGTCCAGACCGTGGGGAAGTACCATATGAACATGCAGCAGCTCGGCATGGACTTCGCCGTGGCCAGTGCCCATAAATTCCACGGACCCAAAGGCACAGGCTTTATGATCGTGCGCAATGGCCACTTCTTTCAGCCCTTCGTACAGGGCGGCGGACAGGAACGAAACATGCGGGCAGGCACAGAAAATGTATGCGCGATCGCTGGCCTTGCCAAGGCCCTTGAGGTCGCCCATGAGCGGATGGAAGAGGATCAGCGCCACATCGGCGCTCTCAAAGAGGCCTGCATCAGGCTCTTGAAGGAACAAATCACGGGGGTACGGTTTAACGGGGATGTGGAGGGCTCGTCGCTACATACCATCCTGAACATCTCCCTGCCGGCAGGCATTGATCCCGAGATGCTGCTACCCCGGCTCGACATGGCCGGTATTTGCGTCTCCTCAGGCAGTGCCTGTGCATCCGGTGCACACAGGGGATCGCACGTGCTCACCGCCATGGGGGTGGACACCCAATTGCCTTCGCTGCGGATATCATTCAGCCGCTATAACACGCTGTCAGAAGTCCGGCAGCTGGTGGATGTGCTGTCGGGAATTGCCAGGTGAACAGCTTTTAGGGCCCCTTTTCAACGGTCCTGTTCGAACAACCTGACTTCGCTGAGCTCCCAGGCACCCGCTCCCGATGTGCTGCTGATGTACCTGAAGGCGATGTGAATGGTCTCCCCGTCGAAGGCAGACAGATCGATGCTGCCGCTGTCGAAGAAGTTCCAGCTGTTGCCCGGCGGGCGGTTAAAGCCTTCCAGCAGCTGCCAGCTGCCCGAATCGTTGGGGTCGCCGCCCGTGTAGTCGCTTGCCACGAGCACCTGCATGTCATCGTAAGAGGTGATGAAATTGATGGCCTCACGGATCTCCATGTTCACCATCTGGCGACCTTCCAGGTCGATCTCAGGAGACACCAGCCAGTTTTCGTTGTCCCGGGCAGAGCCACCCACAAAGCCGTTGATCACCAGGCAGCCCCCGTCGAAGTGGGCCCAGTACCATTCCTCCTCACCGATGATATTGTGGTCCGTGAAGGGGGCGGTGCCGTCGGCCTCATTGCTGAAGGTGGCTTCCCAGAAGCTGATCTGTGGGACGATGCCTTCGCCATCCATCCAGTAGCCTGAGGTGCCCCGCATCCCTGCCTGTCCAAAATAGGACTCCAGGTTCCCCAGCAGCTTCACCTCCTTGCCCAGGTTATCGGGGTTGTCAACCAGGTTGAGGGCCTGGCGGATGTCGCCCACCAGCAGCTGGACGATGAGCGCGTTGGTGGCGCTGGTCTCGTCGGGACTGTCGGCAATGATGATGTTGGATGGGGTTTCGAACGGTGGCTCAAAAGAGGCCTGGAAGGGATCCACCGTGGTCTCCATGACACCGACGATGTAGCCCTGGACCCATTTGTTGGTGCCTGTGTTGAAGGCCATGGCGTGGGCCACGTTATAGGGGTCGTCAAAGGTGCCCGAACCCTGTGGTTCGTCTGTCTGGCAGCGCTCGCCCTCCATATTGAGCTCGTCCAGGCGACGGATGTAAAGCTGCCAGGTGCTGCCAAACTGTGCGGCGATACCGATGAAACTGCCGTTGCCCTCCGGCAGCGGTTCTCCTGCAAAGTCGGCGTAGCCGCTGGTGCGCACGATGATCTGGTTGTTGTCGCAGTCTTGAAGCGTGCGGTTCATGGTGACCTGGTTCACCGGATCGGCAAAGGTGCTTCCCAGCTCGTGGGCCAGGAACTGCACCTCCTCAAGTCTCACCAGCTGGCCCTGGTAAAAGCCCCCTGCGATGGCGGGAATGGTGACCAGCTTGGGCTCAATGGGCTGTTGGGCCTCTCCCAGGCGGATATAGTTTTGTCCGAATACCACCGAGTCCAGCTGCAGCATATTGTTGAAGCTGCTCAGCACGGTTCCCCTAAGGGAGATCCTGACGGAGTCGCCTTCGCTCACCCCGCTGGCAAAATCCATCCGGAGCTGTATGCCCCCGGTGGCATCCTGCACATAGGCTTGCCGGTAAATGTTTCCGGAGCTTTCGTCCATGCTCACCGTGGCGAAGACCGAATAGTCCTCCTGGAAGGAGACGGGCTGCCCGTTGAACATCGACCGCAGCTCCTGGATGGTGAGCGTTTCGCCGGGTACATTCACCGGCGGATGGTCGGGATCCTTCTCACAGGCGCTGATGGCCAGCATCAGGAAGGCGATGATCATCAGATGGCTATATGGCTTCATTTTATGCTGCTTCATAATATAGGCTGTTTATTGGGTCATGACTTGTTCGTTACCGGGTGCCGCCCTTACTCTGGCTGAAGGTCTCCCAGGTTTCGCAGCATCAGCTGCGGACTGAAATGGAAGGAGGCGATCGCCGTGAGTGTTTGGGGCCCCTCGGGCACTGTGCTGTTGGCAAAGCTGGCCCAGTTGTGGGTGTAGAGCGCGATGCTGCCTGTGCCATCGCTCACTGTCAGGGTACCTGCAAAGGTGTTGCCCCCCGTGATGCTGGCTCCCTGTATCCTGACCAGGCTCGACTGGTAAGTGTTGATGTTGGCGATGATTTCGGCGATGGTCCGCTCCTTTGGCTCGGGCAGCTCCATGGTGCCCAGACTGTGAGCGTTTCCCGGGGGCAGGTCTTCGATCTGGAGCAGTCCGTTGAACTCGCTCACCTGCCTGTTGGATACGATGATGCGCAGGTGTGTCCCCATGGGGTGTTCGTGGAACCCGGTGAAGCGCATCACCATTCCCTGTCCCGAATCGTCCATGATGAAGAGGTTTTGTCCCGGATGGTTGCTGTGCTCGGTGTCGGATATGACAACCCCTTCCAGGCGGGACTCATCCGGGATGTTCGGATTTCCTTCGTAGTAATTCTGGCGCAGATCGGCAATGCTCACCAGCTGGTAGTCGTCGCCCGGGATGGCACAGCGCTCCCCCTCCAGGTCCACCTCACTGATGCGGCGAACGTAGAGCTGCAGGTCTTGTGCGTACTGGGCCACGATGGCGACCAGCGTACCGTTCCCTTCGGGAACCGGGTGGTCGGCGAAGTTGGCATAGCCGCTGGTGCGCACGATGATACGGTTCCCGTCGCAATCTTCCAGCGTGCGGTTGGCAGAGAGCAGGCTTTCACTATAGGCGAAGGGGAGTCCGATGTGCTCGTTGATGAACTGCACCTCGTCCAGTCGCACCAGGCGACCCTGGGTGTCAGAACCGATCTGATCGATCCCCATGGGTGTGGGTTCAACCTGGCGCTGGGTGGCCAGCTTGATGATGTTCTGGTCGGCGTTCACATTATCCAGCTGCAGCATCTGCTGGTAAGACCCCAGCGTCGTGCCCCGCAGGTAGATGCGTACCGAATCGCCTTCGTAGACACCGCCAGGGGCCTGCATGCGCAGGTTGATGGCTGCCGTGCCGTCCTCCACAAAAGCGTTGCGGTAGATGTTGCCCGCCTTGTCGTCCATGGTCACGGTGGCAAAAACGGAGTAGTCTTCCTCGAAGGTGATGCTTTGTCCCTGGAACATGCTGCGCAGCTCCGCCAGGGTGATCACGTTGCCCACGGGGATCTCCGTGGCCGGTGGCGCATCAAAGTCATCGTGAATGCAGGCCGTCAGGAGGAAGATGGCCAGCAGGGGCAGGACAAGTTTCTTTGGATGGATCATATTGGGATGGTCTTTATTGTTTCTTGCGGATGTGGTTGAAGTTTCTGTCATCGATCTTGCCCCCTTTTCTTAAAACCTCAGCACCAGGTTGGCGAAGTAGGTGCGTCCGTAAAGGTAGAAGTACTTGGAAGCAAAGCGGTCCGGTATGTGGGCGTCATAGCGCAGCTGTTCGAAGCCGCCGATGCGGAAGTCGGTCACATTGGTGATGTTGGTCACGCTGAGGTTCACGTTGATGAAATACTGCCTTTGTATGCGCCAGGAGCGACCGAAATAGGCATCGAAGGTGAAGTTATGGTCCATCTTCTCCTGCTCCAGCAGTTGTTCCCACTGCGGGTCGGTATTGACCAGGTGCTGCACGGCATCTTCGGTGCGGCGGTCGGGGTTGATGTCGATATAGATGTCGTCGTAGAAGTTGGCGTTGACCCCCACGAACCAGTAGCGGGGACTGTCATAACGAAGTCCGACGGAGCCGGCAGTATGCGTCATGCCGCCGATCCTGTAGTTCTCAAGGTAGACCGTACGACCCTCTGATATCACCTCGAAGTCGTTGTCGCGGGCGATGGTCACTTCGGGCCTTGAGTTGTAGATGTAGTCGCCGGTGCCAGCCACAATGTATCCTGAAAGGGTGGGGGTGAGGGACAGGTCGATGCCCAGCTCGATCCCCATGTGCCGGGTGTCGACGCCCGTCATGACGTAGTTGACGAAGCTGCGGAACTCGTCGTGGTAGAAGCTGCGCGACCAGGTCTGATCCAGGAACTCGGTGTAGAACAGGGTGAGGCGCGACTTGATAAAGGGTGAGCGCACGATGTAGCTCAGGTCGCCCGAGTAGATGGTTTCGCTTTCCAGTCCCTCGATCACGTGATCCCGCACGCGGGATGAGATGTAGGCATTCCTGAAGTAGGGTGCCCGGGTCTTCAGGGCCGCATTGGCGTCGATGTACTGGCGGCCGGTGATCTTGAAGGTGGCCCCACCCTTGAGTCCGAAATTGGTGAAGTTCTGCTTCTCACTATCGCCATAGGAGTTATCGGGAAAGCGTGCATTCAGCATGTGTCCGGTACGCCAGAAGGTGGTGTGCGACAACATACCACTTACGTGGAAGTCCCACCGGGGAAGGATCCACTCGCTCTGGGCAAAGAGGGAGTATTCGTTGATGTTGCCGGTGAAGTCGTAACCAAACACATCGCCCTCGGTCACGATGCGGTTGGGGTTGTTCATGTCTGGCTGTGCCATCATGGGATCGTCGAAGTCGCGCTCGGCAAACTGGTCGATGTCGTAAAACCAGTCGCCGCCCAGCAGGTCGTCGATGGTTTTGAACTGGTGGGTTTGGGACAGCGAGACGTTGATTCCCCCGGAGATCGTATGGGTGGGGTCTACAAAATGTTCGATGGTGCTGTTGAAAACCATTTGTGTGCGGTCATTGCGGCGTTCTTCCACGATGTATTTGGAACGCAGGCCGGTGACGTCATTCCCCTCTACGCCGTTCACGTTTCTCACGGTGAAGAGGTTTCGCCTGTTGGCGTCATACATCCAGTCCCAGTTGATCTGGCTGAAGCTGTCGTCGTTCATCCAGAGGTCGGTGAGCAGGTTAAACATGAAGGGGTCGTTGTAGTGGAAGCTGGGCAGCCAGCGGTAGTAGTCGGGTCGCGGGTCGCCGGCCAGGTTGTAATCGGGGTGGGGGTGTGAGCGGTGACTGTCGTACCAGTTGAGGGCCGTGGACCCACCCCTGCCGAAGCTGTAGGCAGCGCTGGTGGCAATGTTCGTCTGTTCGCTGGGGGTATAGTAATGGGAGAGAATGACCCAGGGATTGTGGAAGTTGTTCACCCTTGAGTTGCGTCTTTCGCCATTCTGGTAGCCCCAGTTGGGGTTGTAGTAATTGGTGCCGGTGAGGTCGTAGGCTTCCTGCACGGCCACCCCCGGACGACCGGTGCGGGAGGGGGCGCCAAAGGCGATCAGTCCGATGCTGTGTTCGCTGTTCAGGATCCGTTCGGCGCTCAGGAAGTAGCCCCAGGCGTCGTAAAAGGTCCCGGGGGCATAGCCCTCATTGGCCGAGCGCCTTGAACCACTGACGGCGAATGCCCAGCCATTGTCCTGTATGCCGGTGCTGTGGGTGAACATCATCCGGTGATTGTAGGTGCGGTTGGCGCTGGAATAGGTGGCACGGGTGTTGGGCCCGAAGCGGCTGGCCCTGGTCACGATGTTGGTGGCCCCTCCTATTCCGCCGAAACTGTGGCGGGAGGCCCCCAGGCCATTCACGGGCTCTGTCATGCGCGTCACGTCATTCAGGCCGCCCCATACGGAAAAAAAAGCACGGCCCGTTTCCGGGTCGTTCACCGGGATGCTGTTGATCATCACGCGGGTATTTTCCGAATCATAGCCCCTTACGCGGTAGCGGGCAGCACCGAAATTAAAACCGGCCGTATTCACGTAAATATCGCGCGAGCCCTGGAGCAGACTGGAAATATCGTGTGATCCGGCATCGCCCTCGATGTCATCCGCCGAAAGGGTGAGGATGGGGATATCACGTTCCCTTTCCTCCTCGACCTCCAGTGTGTCAGCCGGAAGACCCTCGTCAAAGGGTTGTTGGGAGAGGGCATTGACCGGGGTCAGGAAGAGCAGGGAAAAGCTAAAAAACAGGATCGTTCTCATAGGTGTATGCTTGGGTTTTTTATGGTCCAGCCAAAAGTGCTGAAATTCCCGTAAAATGCTTATTTTTGGGCTGTAAAATTAATCATTTATTATGGAACACAAGATGCGTTGTCCCCTTTTTCGAAGGCCTGTCCTGGTGGCCCTGGTGTTTGTTTTGTTTCTCCCCTTTGTGCTTCGCGCTGCCAAGGCAGACGATCAGCGCGAATTTGTCGCCGTGGCCGTGGGTTTTTACAATGTGGAGAATCTGTTTGACACCATCAACGATCCCAATATCAGGGATGATGACTGGACACCCCAGGGCAGCAACCGCTGGAATACCGAGCGCTATTTTGAAAAGCTGGACAACCTCGACCGCGTCATCTATAAACTGGCCCAGGAATTGAACCCCGACGGGGTGGCGATACTGGGACTGGCCGAGGTGGAAAATAAAACGGTCCTGGAGGACCTGGCGGCCCAGGAAAGGATTCGCGACAGGAATTACCAGGTGGTGCACGAGACCGGTCCCGATGGAAGGGGGATGGACGTGGCCTTCTTTTACAACCCCACCTATTTTGAGTACGAGAGCCACAAGGCCTATCCCACGATCATTGAGGGGCGGCCCGACTTCCGTACGCGCGACCAATTGCTGCTGAGCGGCAACCTCCTGGGCGAGCGTATGCACTTTATCGTGGCGCACTGGCCCAGCCGCGTGGGGGGTGAGGCGCGCAGCCGTCCGTTGCGCACGGGGAAGGCCGATATTGCCCGGCACATCATTGACAGCATCCAGGCAGCCGAGCCCGGGGCCAGGGTCTTCATGATGGGCGACTTCAATGACAACCCCAACGACATCAGTATCAGGAAGCACCTCAGGTCGGTGGGGCGCAAGGAAGGCATCAGCGAAGAACAGCTCTACAACCCCTATGAGGATTTCTACCGCAGGGGCATCGGCACCAATGCATGGCGCGATGCCTGGAGCCTTTTTGACCAGATCCTGATGACCCCCTCGCTGCTTAATGGCGACTACAGCACCTTTACCTACCACAGGGCAGAAGTCTTCAACCGCCCGTTCCTGAGGCAGCCTTCGGGCCGGTTCCAGGGTTATCCGTTCCGCACCTTTGGGGGCGGGGTATACCTGGGTGGCTTCAGCGACCATTTTCCCGTCTACGTTTTCCTGATCAGAGAACACCAAAGCGATTGAGCCATGGCAAAGCAAGGCGCACAAACAAAGGCCGGCAGGCGCAAAAAAAAGCCCAAGCCCATCAAGTACAAAGAGGTTAGCTTCAAACTCACTGTCGGGCAGAAAAAGGCCCTTGAGCGTTATTGCCGGGACCATCAGCTCACCCCGGTGCGTTTCATGAAGGCCCTGGTGAACGGCCATGTGGCCCGCTATCGCGACAAGGCACCGCCGCCAAGCTATGTAACGGAAAACCAGCTGAAGCTTTTCGATCAGTCCGCAGAGTGATTTGAATATGCCTTCTTTTTACCTGGCGAAGTCCACGATGGTGATGCCGGCACCGCCCC
>SKNE01000157.1 GCA_007120675.1 Bacteroidales bacterium | reverse complement strand
GCTCCCAGGTCGATCTGCGGGGATACCAGCCAGTGGTTTCTCGTGCCCCAGATGTTGACATAGGCGGCGTTGTTGTCGCCGGGGGTCTGGTTTCCGAAGACGTGGTGGAGCCAGATGGCGCTCACGGGCGTGAGGGTTGGATCATCCTCCAGGATGCCCGCCCATCGTGTCCACTCTGCCGGCGGGAAGACCTCCCCGGTGAAGTCTTCGGCGAAGGGCAGCTGGAAGACCGCGTCATATCCTTCACCGCTTAATGGGAGCTGGTGTGGGTCACCACCCAGTCCGTCGTTGATCTCCAGGAAGGCGTTGAAGCTGCCTTCCATGGTGGGTGCGAAGCTCACCTCCACGGTGGCCGACTCGTTGGCGCCCAGCTCGACGGTTTCCTCCAGGTTGTCCAGGATGAACTGGCCTGGGTCATCGCCGGTGAGCTGGATGTCACCGGGAGCGATGGTGATGGTTCCCGCGCCGATATTCCTCAGGGTGAACACCTGTGGTGGGGAGATGATGCCCATGGGCAGCTCGCCGAAGTCCGCTGACAGCGGCGTTACCTCGAAGACAGGCTCATCGGGTATCACCTCCAGGATGAAGTCATCCAGGTAGATGACCTGGAAGGTGGCGCCCATCAGGGCCCTGAATGCCAGGTGCTGTGCGTCATTGTCGCGCACGTCCAGGGAGACGGCATGTTCGGTGTACTCCGTGGTGGCGTTGATGCTTTCCAGCATGTGGAAGGAGTTGTCTGCGGGGTCGAAGGTACCCACCTCCAGGTAGTTCTCTCCGCCGCTTCCCGAGACGTTCTCCCTGATATGGAAGCGCACCCTGAGCTCAGAGAGGTCCAGTGCGATGGGTGGGGTGATCAGGGTGATTTCTGCGTCCACATCGCCCAGGTTCATAAAGCGTGCGTGGTTTGGTGGTGAGTTGGGTGCTCCGAAGGAGCTTGTTTCCACCACGGCGTCAGACTCTGCCACCACGTAGGATGTCCATCCCAGGGGCAGTGCGGGCACGGTGACCTGGTTGAAGTCCTCGATGTGGGGCACCTGCGTGATGGTGGGATCGTCCAGTGTGGTGAATGACCACACGGGAGGCTCCAGGGCGTCTCCTTCATCGTTAAAGGGGATCACCTGCCAGAAGTAGGTGGTGCTGTACTGTAGTCCGGGGGCTTCCACGGAGGTGTCCTCTCCCTGGTATATCATTTCGGTGGGCGGATCTGTCTCATCCATGTACACCTTGTACCCTGTGGGGGCGCTTCCGCCTCCCGGGCCCCACTGCAGCTCGGTGTTCAGCAGCACGTTGGTGGCGCCGTCGGCGGGTCCCACCAGCTGTGCCGGCATGGGTGTGGGGTCGGGCGAGTACATGCCCACCTCATCGATTCGCCACCACCATGCCCATGAGGTGGCGTCGTTGTATTCGAAGCGCACCCATACCTGTGGCTCTCCGTCGGCCACGTGGGAGATGTCGTATTCGACATAGGGGTAGGTGGCATCGCCCACGGTGGCAGTGAGGGTGGCTACGCCCACCCATTCTTCTGCGTCGGTGCTCACCAGTATCTTACCGTATCCGCTTCCCAGGTGACGGTACCAGTGGTTGAGGTAGAGGTGTACGTTCTCTGCCTCGGAGCAGTTCACCACGGCGGTGGTCAGGCTGGTCCACATATGGTTGCCTGATCCTGCCGCGTCGCTGTCGGCATTGGCATAGCCCTGTGAGAACTCCCATAAGTAGCCTTCGCCGCTGAGGTCTTCCACTGTCCAGCCATCGGGCAGCTCGTTGCCGCTGAAGTCTTCAGACCAGGGGAGGGTCAGGGAATCGTCGGGAATCTCCATCTCCACACCCTGCATGCTGATGTTATTAAAGGCCACCCTGTCGCCGTCGTCCAGGTCCATGTTGGCCCCGTCGAAGCGGATGCGCACCACGAAGTGGGGGTTGTCGTTAACGGCTTCTATACCGGAGAAGTCCAGCGTAAAGAGCTGGTATTCTTCGTGAAGCAGGCTCAGGACAGATTCGCTGAGTCCGTCGGTGTGCCACTGGTCATCGTCGGCAATGGCATAATCGATGATCAATTCCTCGGCGGCCATCAGGTCGTCGTCATCGCCCTGGTCCATGGCCGCGAAGCGCACGATGATGTGTTCGTAGCCGGTGGTGGGCATATGCAGGAAGAGGGTGTTTTCGCCGCCGTCGCCTGTGAAGGGCTGCCTCACCTGCATGCCGCGCATTCCGGCATCGTCGTACGGGGTATCATCATTGCCCTCGGGGTGATAATTGATTTCGGTGGGGGCATTGCGCCGCTCCATGGAGGCCTTGCGCCAGTTGGGGTGGTCGGAATCAAATGGATAGCCGTCCAGGGCCGAATGGAAGCTGATGAGGGCGTCGCCCACCAGGTCGAAAGTAGGTTCAATGGTTTCCAGCGGGGTGTTGTTGGGCAGGTTGCCGCCGAAGAAGAAGAACTGGACAAGCTCCAGGTCGTCGGGGTCTACAGGAGGGGCTGCCTCCTCTGCGGTCATCTTCACCACGAAGAAATCAAAGCTCCCTTCGGAGGGAAAGGTCTCGCCGCCCGCTTCAAAGTCGCCCAGGTAGCGGCCGATGAAGTATACATCGTGGTTCGGGCTGAGGTCCATGGTGCCCATGAACTCATTGCCCGTTCCGCCAAAGGCCCCAGCTGCCAGGAAGTCGCCTGTCACTGCATGCATCACGGCGTAGAATATATCCCTTGAGCCATCATTGGAGACCACGGTCAGGTCGTCGTTGAGTTCCATCGTGCCAATGTGCTCACCAGCAATGAACAGCTGTCCCTGGTGATCGGTACGGATGCTCCTGGCGATGGTGTTTTCGTCGGGATCGCCGAAAAATTCTGCCCATTGCAGGCTGTTGTTTGCGTCCAGCTTAATGACGAAGGCCTGGGTGCGCACCTCATTGACGGGCACGAACTCGGTATCTTCATC
This sequence comes from Bacteroidales bacterium, assembly GCA_007120675.1. Taxonomy (GTDB): domain Bacteria; phylum Bacteroidota; class Bacteroidia; order Bacteroidales; family UBA7960; genus PUPG01. The sequence continues at coordinate 6,717 of SKNE01000157.1, read as the reverse complement.
CCACGTGAGGGTGGTTCGGCTTGCCCCGGCGATATACAGGTTGTCGTTGGCGCAGAAGCGCATATCCCAGAAGTTGGCCTGGTTGGTTGAAGCGGTCTGGACGTGGTGGTCCCACACATAGGTTCCGTCGGCTTCCACTTCGATGAGGGCGATGGCACCGTCGTCGGCTTCATGCATCACGTCGTTCACCGTCAGTGCATCATTGTAACGCACGGCAAATAGTACGTTCCCTTCGGGGGTCACAGTGATGGCTTCCCCGCGGTCGTCGCCTGGATGGGTTGAATTCCAGTGCCACTGGTATGCACCCAGGGCATCGAATTTTACCAGCAGGGCATGGAAGTTGGTTCCGCCGCTGCCTTCAGGGTCGACCAGCGTTCCGGCGATGTCGATGTCGGTGCGGAACTGGGTGGTCACGTAGACCGCACCGGCATCGTCCACCGCGATATTGTTGGCACTTCCGGTTGGAATCAGTCCCGTGGTATGGCTGGACTCCATCTTACGGATCCACTCCAGGATGCCTGTCTCGGTGTACTTGGCCACAAAAAGGGCCCGGGTGTCGGAGTTCAATGACACGTCCGTAAAGTCCGTTGAGCTGAAGGTAGCGTCACCGCGGAAGTCGCCGAACAGGTAGACGTGGCCGTTGTGATAGGCTGTTCTGAAACCACTGGCACCGGTAATACCGTCCGCTTCTGCCGTGACGATCCATTGCAGGTCCATGGCCGGAGAAACCTTAGCCAGGAACATGGTGTTTCGCTCACTGTCTGTCTCATAGGTAGTGCCGAGGAAGGTCATCTCATTGCGGAAGTGGCCGGCCACATAAGTGTTGCCCGCTGCATCCACCGTCACTCCTTCACCAAAGTCAGCGGCTTCCCCGCCACCGGTAGTAGCCCAGTCGAATGTCAGCCCCTGGGCCATCAGGGCTGTTGCTGCGAAAACAAAAGCAACAAATAGCGTAAAAGTCTTCTTCATAGAGAAATGGTTTGGGTTTATAAAAAGAAAATAAAATTTCTAAACAAGAACTTCCATCCCTGGTAAAGGGCTCGGAATAACAGAAATGATGCGAAGCCAGGGCGCATAAGCGTTTTTAAGGAAGCCCGGAAATGAAAGGGTTCCGGAGTCGGAATTAGAATTTCGAGGCCCAAAGTTAGGGAAAAAATCTCCGTTTTACAAAAAAATATACGGACTTTGACCACGGTAATGGTTTAAGTGTTTGTAATTAACTTCTTTCAATATGTTTTATCCGCGGTGAATTATGTGACGGGTTTCCCGGAAAAACCCTACCTTTAGGCGCTGATTCAGCGCTTTGGCATATTGTCACCTCACCAAAAACATCGCTCATGTCTAAACGGGCCAGCTTGTTTCTCCAGGTAGCTGTGGCGCCGGTGGCCGTTTTCTTTTTCTTTTATGGACTGATGAAGGCCAAGGCCTTCCTGGCTCCTTTGCTCCTGGCTGTTTTCCTTGCTTTGCTGATGACCCCCCTGACCCGCAGACTGGAACGGATGGGCATGCGCAGAGTCCTGGCCACGAGCACTTCCACACTGCTTGTGCTGGTTGTATCGGTGACATTTGTACTGGTTGTTTTTTACCAGGTAAAGGGCTTTACGGGCGACTGGGAGGAGATTCGCTACCGGATGGATGGAAAATTAGAGGAACTCAGCGCCTACCTGGTGGAACGCACCCCGCTGGATGAAGAGCAGGTGTCGGGCTATCGACTCGACCTGGGACTCCTGACACTGGCTGAAGGGAGGGCCGGACAAGGGATCAACCTCATGATGTCGCTGTTTGGATTCCTCACCCAGTGCCTGATCGTGATTGTTTATGTCTTTCTTTTCATTCATTACCGGCAGCGCTTCAAGCACTTCATCCTGAAATTTTTTCCAGAGGAGGAGCAGGCAAAGATCGGGGAGATCATTGTGCGCGCTTCGGACATTTGCCGGCAATACCTGGCCGGAAAACTGCTGTTGATGGTCTTTCTGGCCATCCTCTATTTTATCGGGCTGTGGGCTTCGGGACTGGAAAACGCCTTCCTCATCAGCCTGTTGGCCGCTGCCCTGTCCATCATCCCCGTGGTGGGAAATTTCATCGGCTACCTGGTTGCCATGGCGGTGAGCCTGCTTAGCGACGGGGGCACCGGGACACTCATCGGGATCACGCTCACCTTTGCGCTGGCGCAAATCATCGATACCTATATACTTCAGCCCATTGTACTGGGAGATAAGGTGGATGTGCACCCGGTCTTCATCATCCTTTCGGTGGTCCTGGGTTATTTTGTCTGGGGCATTATGGGACTGGTACTGGCGGTTCCGCTGTTTGGTATGCTCGCCGTGATATGCCGTTATGTCCCGGCATTGCAGCCTTTTGGATTCCTTTTCAGCAGAAACAACAGGGGAAAGGGCATTTAATAAGGCCAGATGCCCCTAAGTGTCCCGGCGTCCATCATCAGGTCCGACTCCCTGAGTACTTGGGTACTCCGCATCACATCCCGGAGCGGATCCGAGAAGAGGATATGATCCCCAGGCGACCAGTGACTCAAATGTTGCTTAGGCTGAACGAATGGCATCCTTTTGCTTTTAGCTTGCCAATTGCATCATCGAGGCTGTCGTGAATGGCATTTCCAACCGCACCGTGGCAGAACGGGCAGGCGTGTATGTCGCCTTTTGAGTCAATGTAGAAATAACGGTTTCCGGCACCCATGCAGCCAAGCTGCCGCTGGGTAAAGCCTGGATACATAATAATTGGATGGTCTCGATATCTTTTCTCCGAATACGAGGCCAGGTAAACATTTTTGAGTAGTTCCAAGTGTGGTTTCCCAAGCTTAATGTCTTTGTCTTTGAAACGACCCGCATTTAGCGGCTCCAGAATCCTGACAAATCCCACACCCCATTTTTTGGCGAGGTCAAGATAACGGTTGAGGTTGTCTTTTGTCACAAACTCCCTGGTAGCGCACAATGCCAGGCTTACAATAATGCCTGCCTCAAGGCAGTTTTTCACCGCCTGATTCACCCAGTGATACGATTTTTGATGGTTGCGAAATGCATTGTGGGCGTCGGGCTGCCAGTGGTCAAGGCTGATGTTTGCCCCTGTAAGCCCCGCACGCCTGAGCCGCATGGCCTTTTCTTTAGTTAAGCCGAAGCCAGATGTCAGTATCCAGCCATCCATGCTGGATTGTGCCTTTTCAACCAGCGTCAGCAAATCGTTGAACCTTGCCAGCGGCTCACCGCCACCAAACTGAATGTGCGTCAATCCTGTATCCCCGAGCTTTTCCAATATGGCCTGCAAGGCTTCCATGGTGAGATGTTCCTTATCGTTGAGATAGTTCCACTCAAAGCAATGCAGGCACTTTAGTCCACAACGGCCCGTGATGGAAAAAACAACGGTGGTCAATTGACTATGACTGCCGTCACCGGGCTTACATCGTACCAGCTCACCGATAATGAATTCATTAAACTGTTTTGAGGGAAAACCCGGAATTTGCTCAGCCCAGAAATACCTGCCGTTGCTTTTAACATAGCGGTTGATTTTATTAAAACCCCGTACTTTTTTTCTTCTTTCTGTGATTTTTCTCCAATTCTTGATCGCTTTAAGCGGATGCTTGCAATGGATCATTGTGAGATGTAAAATGCTTATAACCAAACGAAAATTGATCCACTTCGCCAATACCCCATGGATGATTTTGCTTTTCGATACAGAAACAGATGCTTTGCTCATTGAATGCCGGTTTATTGTTGCCGGATCGACTCTACGAGGTCTTCATACAGCTCTTTGGAAAACAGCGGCATTCGTCCGGGTTCACGGAAGGTTCGCAGGGTTCTTCTGTCAGCCATGCCGGTGTAATCCCTGATCACTTTATAGTAACCTTTGCTGTGCAGGATGATTGTACGGCTTTCGCCGGTCAGCTCCGGAACGGGGAAACGGAGCAAGGCCATATTTCCGACCTCTGGCTGGACATAATACAGATCGTCATCCCAGCGGATCGCTTCCCGCACATCATTGCCCGCCTCATCGAGCGCTTCCGAAGCCATCACAGTTGTAATTTCCAGAGGCATGTTAACGGAAAAATCCATGGCCGCATAATCAATTTCCCAGAACATGAAACCTGTTTCGAGTTTAATGTTGACCATTTCGCTAGCAACGCCTTCGAGGTTTATTGCCAGGATGTCGTCTTTCATGGCCATTGGTCCAGCCACTTCGAAAAAGTCCACGAGTACCCATTCATCGTCTTTTTCGAGATAAACATTCAACGGGAAACCCTGGTTAATCATCATTTCGCGGATATCTTCAGGGTGCGCCCTTCCCTGTTTTCTGTCGAATGCTTTATACTTGCGGCCAAACATTTCATGGAAGCTGTTCAGCACATAGTCAAGCCACATGGAGTTTTTTGCACTGATTATCAGTTTGGCCTCATCGGCATCGGGTGGTTTTGGGAATGACAATATGATGCCATCTGTTGAAGCATCTGTCCTGGCGGCATCATTGAAATGGTATTTTTGTGCATCTTTTTCACTGATCAGTTCTGTAATGTCGGTTCCCTGGAGCGTTTTGGCCACCAGCGGTGGCAGCGGTTCGGAGATGCTGAAAAACTGCCCTTGTTTGTCGGCCAGCACATCAACCCCTTCCGGGTGATCAATGACTTTGAGCTGCATAAGGTTTATGCGCTGTATCTCCCGGAGTTCGTTGCTTACCATGACCAGGTATTCATCATCAGCAGGTTGAAGTGCAGTCAGCCTGAGGTAGTCGTGCCTTTCAAGTCCCGGCTGCTTGGCACCGCTGAACACCTCCCCGGCGAAAGCAAAACGCTCACCATCATAAGTGTAAATAAATGGGCAGGAATGTGCCAATACATATATGAGAAAAGCTGTGCCGATAGCTCCAACCACAATAACTAAACCTTGTGCAAGATAAACCATCGTTCTTCCGATGTCAGGTTTATAGACGTCCATTCTTTGAATTGACGTGACAGGAATTACTACGTTGAAATCCTCTGATTTGCTGTATTCCAGTGCATGAATGTGAACCTCTTCCAACAGATGTTTTGTTTTTTTTGTGAATGGATTGACTCTGCTTCCAGCAGGGTTATAAAAATTATACCGGTTATCCGGCAGTATTTCAAGTGTCCCATGCAGTTCGGTCATTTCGACGTTAAAGGTGATGTCTCTTAGCCACCATGCATCATCACCGAAATGCACAATAAAAAGCTTTTCCTGCGCCTTAAAATTCTGAACTGCGTGTGGAAAATAGGTTTGTGACTCATGAAGGGTGTTTACCTTGTAACTGCAGCCGATCACCAGGTTCAGAAACGCAAACAGCATCATCATGGTTATAATCCGGAATCCATGCCCGTTTAAGCACGGATGCAGATGGTGCCAACTGTTAATGGCAGACTGCACTTTTGATTTCATATGCTTCATGATGTTATATGTTTACCTTAAAAGGTCAATCCCTGTCGTTACATTGGCTTTTATAGTGTTTGCTTTGTGTTTGTGTCCATATGGCCGGATAGATGACAGAAGCTAGATTTAGAACCTGAAAACCAGGTTGAAGTCTAATGGCATGATAAATGAATACCTTTTGAATTGATCAGACTTTGCCATGCCAATACCAAGTTGTCCGCTAATGCCAAAATTTTTTCCCGGATACACCATGAGTCCATAATAAACATTTGCACCAAAATACCTTGCCGTTGCTTTAATACTGCTATTTGACACATCAGGAAAGTACTTGTACGAGCCTGCAAATAATTCTCCCCCCCTGAAGGTTTTTGACAGACCCCTCCTTGTTCTGTATGAATGTATTCCCAAACCACTGCGATACAATGATTGTCCTTCATAAAAGCTGTATATGTCATTTTCAATAAAACCAACTGAAAATGGGATTTTTACTGCAATATCACCTGATCTAAAAAGCCTTTCATAAGCTAAAGAAAGGCTTCCGCGGTATGTAATACCGATAAGACTGAACGATACATGATTTACTGCAGCAAATCGATCCGCCAGTTCCTCATTTGTGGTGGATGGCAATTCAGGCGGGTGTGTGGGCAATTCGGGTGGGTGCAGGTAATGTACCGTGCCATCAGCATAAGTGATTTTTTCGACGGCCTCCAGGAGAATAGTAAAGATCCTGTTTTCCGTATGATTTGCTGGTATATACCTTATGTTTTGTTCGGTCACTTCAACGATGGTGCCTTCACGAACCCTGCCGTCGCGCATGTGAAGGGTATCCTGCGCCTGACTGGCCAGTAAGCTGAGAAACAGTACACCTGTTATTAGAAAATGTTTCATGGTTTAGCCACCCGGGGCGCTGGTGTTGAAACTAAAGTGTGGGTAATCATAAAACAACCCGTGTTTAATTTATTGATAAGTGTATTCGCCGAAAAACCAATTACATAGAAGACAAATATAATTATTTTTTCGAGAAAACCAAATAGTTGTTTAGAAATGTTATTTCAAACGTTCCGGTGTCCTGCATCATTTTTATCCAATTGATACAGGGTTTCTGGTCGATTTCTGCCTGGCAGCAGGCAGGTCTGGCACACCCAACGTTCACACATCCAGACCCAACGTTCACACATCCAAACCCGACGTTCACACATCCAAACCCGACGTTCACACATCCGGTAAAAAATATCCATAAAAATGGCATATATTTATTGTGGGCCCGACTGTGATGGCGTGGCTGATGATTTTACATCCAGGTCATGAAAAGAAAGATCAACGGTAT
>SKNE01000035.1 GCA_007120675.1 Bacteroidales bacterium | reverse complement strand
CAGGTAAGACCAGGTACACAGGGGATGCGAAACTTCAGAAAAATAGTCGGATATATTCTGCCATACTGGTCCCGCATGGCCCTGAATGTGCTGTTCAACCTTTTGTCCGTCCTGGCGGGCCTGTTCAGCCTGAATATGGTGATCCCCTTCGTGGGCATGCTGTTCCGCACCCACCAGCAGGCCACCGAACGTTTGCCCATGCGGCTCGACTTTGAGGTGCTCATCAACAACTTCTACTACTACATGAACCAGCTTACCACACAGTATGGTGAGCTGGCAGCCCTGGTCTTTATCAGTGTGGCCGTGATCGTCACCAGTCTGTTGAAAAACGGCTTCCGCTACCTGGCCCTTTACCACCTGGCCCCTGTGCGCAATGGCGTGGTGAGGGACATCCGTAACGACATCTACCGGAAAACCCTTGACCTGCCCCTGTCCTACTATTCGCAGAGCCGCAAAGGCGATATCATCTCACGCATGACCAACGATGTCTACCAGATAGAGCTGGGGGTGATCCACTCGCTGGCCGTGGCTTTTCGTGACCCGCTGACAGTGCTGGTGTATATGTCGTGGCTCATGCTGATGAGTCCGTCGCTGACACTCTTTGTACTGGTACTCCTGCCCATAGCCGGCTTCATTATCGGACGCATCGCACGCACACTCAAGCCCACGGCCCTGAAAAGTCAAAGCAAGCTGGGCATGATCCTTTCGGTGATGGAGGAGACCCTCTCGGGCCTGCGGGTCATCAAGGCCTTCAACGCCGAAGATAAGATGAGGCAGCGCTTCCATAGCCTGAACGAGCTCTATACGCGCATCATGAACAAGCTTTACAGGCGGCAGGACCTGGCATCGCCGGTCAGCGAATTCCTGGGCACAACGGTTGTCATTTTCATCCTGGTCTTCGGGGGGTCCATGGTGATCAGGGGAAGCGCCACACTGCCACCGGAAGCCTTCATCGGCTACCTGGGGATCTTTTCCCAGATCATACAGCCATCAAAGAACTTTTCCAAAGCATGGTACAACATCCAGAAAGGGATGGCCTCTGCCGAACGCATCGACAATGTGCTCACAGCCGAGGTGACCATCAAAGACCATCCGGACGCCAGGTCCAAGTCATCCTTCCTCTCCGACATCAGCTTCAGCAATGTGAGCTTCCGGTATGAAGACCACCCCGTCTTGAAGGATATCAATATCCGCATAAAGAAAGGGCAGAAAGTGGCCCTGGTTGGCCAGTCAGGGGCCGGCAAATCCACCCTGGTGGATCTCATCCCACGCTTTTATGATGTGGATGAGGGACTGATCAGCATCGACGGCATCCCAATAAAGGATATGCGCATCAAGGACCTGCGCAACCTGATGGGCAATGTGAACCAGGACCCCATCCTCTTTAATGACACCTTTTTCAATAACATCGCCTTTGGCGCCTCACAGGTGAGTGAAGAGGAGGTGGTGCGCGCAGCCAGGATAGCCAACGCCCACGACTTCATCATGGAAACACCGCTGGCCTACCACACAAACATTGGCGACGCCGGCAGCAAGCTGTCGGGGGGACAGCGCCAGCGAATCAGCATCGCAAGGGCCATCCTCAAAAACCCCCCCATCCTGATACTCGACGAAGCCACTTCCTCGCTTGACACCGAGTCGGAAAAGCTGGTCCAGGAAGCACTGATGAACATCATGGAGAACCGCACATCCATCGTCATCGCCCACCGCCTGTCCACCATCATCCACGCCGACCTGATCTGCGTGATGCACGAAGGGCAGATCCGCGAAACAGGCACACACCAGCAACTACTGGACAAGGGTGGCATCTACAAAAAACTCCACGGCCTGCAGATGTTTGCCTAGCCTGCACGATCCATAACTTTTCCCGTTACCAGTATGCTGAAAGGTTCACGCATGATCTGTTCATTCGGATAAACAAGGGGGACAGCTGCTGCACCGGCCGTGAGGATTCAGCTATTTTTTGCTATCTTTGCCTACCTTAGGCAAAAGAATACAAATCAAGGTTCTCTACAAGATCCACAGCTAACCCTCACATGCAACACAGGATTTTTTTCGCTCTGCTCTTATCATTTTCCATCACCATCATTCATACCGCCCAAGCCCAGGATCCGCTGCCAAAGTGGATGACTCCCGAAGAGGAGGCCGTTTATGAAGACTATCGCAAAAGCCTGCCCCTGCCGCTGAACACCACACCCCCCGACAGTCCCCCCCGGACACCGGGAGAGTATGAAGAGGCCCAGGCGGTGATCATCACATGGGCCTCTTACAGTGCGGAGCTCCGGGAGATCGTCAGACACGCCCAATCCGCCGTCACCGTATACATCATCAACAACAACCAAAGCTGGGTGGAGAACTTCCTGGTATCGGGCAATGTGCCGCTGGACAACATCGTATTTGTCCAGGCCCCGTTTAATAGTGTGTGGGTCAGGGACTACGGACCCCAGAGCGTTTACCTTGACGGCAGCGACGAGCTGGCTTTTATCGATTGGGACTACAACAGGCCGCGTCCAAGTGATAACCAGATCCCCGACTTCATGGCCGCTTACCTCGACCTGCCCATATACCAGATGGCCCTGGGCTCCAACCTGCTCACGGCCACCGGCGGCAACTTCATGGCCGACGGCTTTGGCCGCGGATTTTCCAGCAAGCTGATCCTGGCCGAAAACCCCACCTTCTCCGAGGCACAGATCGACCAGGTGATGCACGAATTCAAAGGGATCCACACCTATGTCAAGATGGATGAACTGCCTTACGACAACATCTCCCACCTGGACATGCACATGAAGCTGCTGGATGAGGAGACCCTGCTTGTGGGCGAATTCCCCGAGGGGATATCGGACGGGCCCTTCATCGAGGCCAACCTGGAGTACCTCACCAGCAACTATCAGACCCACTACGGAAGGGATTTCAACGTGGTCAGGGTCCCCATGGCCCCCAGTCCCAGCGGCAACTATCCGCCCAACGCACACTACCGGACCTACACCAACTCCATCATCCTTAATCACGTGGTGCTGGTGCCCACCTACGGGTCCTACCTGGACGATGTGGCACTGTCCATCTACCAGGAAGCCATGCCCGGCTACGAAATTGTCGGCATCAACATGAATAACGTGATCTCTGCCAGCGGGGCCATCCATTGTGTCACCAGGGAAATAGCGGCTGAAGACCCCATCCTGATCGCCCATGCCCGGCTTCACGAGGCTGACCACATGGAAGAAAGCTTCGAAATCAAAGCCGCCATCAGCAACCAGCCGGGCATCGACCAGGCCCGGGTTTACTGGACCACCGATTCCGGCACAGGCTTTGACCACCTGGACATGGAGCTGCTGAATGATACTTTTTATGCCCACATACCTGTGCAGCCGTGCCTGACAGACATAGCCTACTATATCAGTGCCACCAACGTGAACGGCAAAACCATCACCAAACCACCGGTGGCGCCCAATGGCTATTACACCTTTACGGTGACCGGCGAAGAGACCGATTTTTATGCCGACAAAACCTCGGCTACGGTGGGCGAAACCGTTACCTTCCACCTGACTTACTGCCAGGAGCCGGGACAGGTGGACTGGCACTTTGGTCATGGGGCCGAACCGGCCACCGCCACAGGCATTGGTCCGCACCAGGTGGTATACAACGAAAGCGGTGCAAAAACAGTGGAGATGATCCATGACGGTGAGTCCCTGGTAAAAGAGGGCTATGTCCTGGTGAATGATGAAAACAGTTTCATCGTGTACATCTGCACAGAGGGCCAGGGGACTACCCAGCCGCCTCCTGGTGAATACCAGGTGAACGAAGGTGAGGAGCTGGAGGTTTCCGCCCAGGCAGAAGAAGGCTGGGAGTTTGTCCACTGGCTGATTAATGACAGCGAGACCCACGAGGGCGACACACTGAGCCTGGAGATTGATGCCAATGTATCGCTTACCGCCGTCTTCCAGGATCAGGCCACCGATATTCACATGGTCCGCCCGCCACTGCAGCACAGGATCTACCCCAACCCAAACAGGGGCCAGTTCACCCTGTCCCTTTCCCCCTTCTCCTCTGTCCTCCACCTGCAGGTGATGGATATGCAGGGCATGATCCTGCTGGAAAAGGAGTTAAGCAGCGCGGGATGGGAAACCCTGCAGCAGATTGACATTGGCCATGCCGCACCCGGCGTGTACCTGGTCCGCATGCAGTCCGGAAAAAACGTGATCACTGAACGGGTGATCGTCCAATAAAAACCAAGAGATCAGACACATAAAACAACACATCATGGACCTCAGCAAAATCATGACCATTTCCGGCAAGCCGGGACTCTACAGGCTGGTAGCCCAGACCCGCAACGGGCTGGTGGTGGAATCGCTCACCGACGGCAAAAGGATGCCCGTCTTTGCATCGGATCGTTCCAGCGCCCTGGAGGAGATCAGCCTGTTCACCACAGACAAGGAGGCTCCACTTAAAGAGGTGCTGTGGGCAATCCACGAAAAGCTGGACAAAGAAGAGCTGCCAGGCCCCAAAGCATCGGCCGATGAGCTCAGGAAGGCCTTTGAAGCGGTCCTGCCGGAGTACGACAGGGACAGGGTCTATGTGTCCGACATGAAAAAGGTCTTTAACTGGTACCGGGTGCTGCTGGAGCATGATATGATCTCCAGGCCCGAAAGCGAAGGGGATGCCGCAGGGGATCAGCCGGAAGAAAAATCTGCTGGGGACAGCCAGGTTGGCGGAGATCAGCCTGCAGGAGAAACTGATCAAAATGGCCAGGGCAAAGGGGATCAGTCCGGCCCGAATGCCGCCGGAGAGCCCCCTTCCACAGAGAAATCATAAGCAGTAAACATGTATCGAGGCTGCCTCAGACCACTGCTCTTTCTGTTCCCGCCGGAGTGGGTGCACAGGGTTGTGGCCCGCCTTTTGGGCCCGCTGGCAGCCATCCCCCTGATGAGCGCACTGATCCGCAAACTGTATGCTGTGGAAGACCCCCGCCTGGAGCGTGAGGTGTTTGGCATCCGGTTTCCAAATCCCGTAGGGATCGCTGCGGGCTTTGACAAGGAAGCCAGGTTGTATAACAGCCTGAAGCTTTTTGGCTTCGGCCATGTGGAGCTGGGTACCGTCACCCCGCGCGGACAAAAGGGGAACCCCCGTCCCCGGCTGTTCCGTCTTCCCAAAGACAAGGCGCTGGTCAACCGGATGGGATTTAACAACGATGGGGTGAAAGCCTTCGCCCGGCAGCTCCGCAAAAGGGCCCCGCAACTGATCATCGGCGGAAACATCGGGAAAAACACCCTCACCCCCAATAACGAAGCACTGCATGACTACCTGGAATGTTTCCGGGAGCTGTTTTCCCTGGTGGACTACTTTGTGATCAACGTGAGCTGTCCCAATATCAAGGATATGTCGCAGCTGCAGGAAAAGCCTGAGCTGTTGAAGATCCTCGGGGCCATACAGGGGGAAAACAAAGCCAGGCCGGCCCCCAAGCCGGTGCTGCTGAAAATCTCGCCGGACCTGGACGAAGCCAGGCTCGACGAGGTTCTCGACATTGTCCGCGAAGCCCGGCTTGACGGCATCGTGGCCACCAACACCTCCAGCCTGCGCGAGGGACTGTCCACTGAATCGGTACGCGTGGAAAAGGTTGGCAGGGGCGGACTCAGCGGGCAGCCCCTGCGACAAAAAAGCCTGCGCACCATCGCCTACCTGCACAAACGATCTGAAGGGAAGGTCCCCATCATCGGCGTGGGTGGCATCATGAGCGCGCAGGATGCCGTGGACACCCTGGCTGCGGGAGCCAGCCTGGTGCAAATGTATACAGGCTTCGTCTACCAGGGGCCCTCCCTGGCCAAACGAATCAACAGGGCGCTGCTGGAACAGCTGACTGATGAAGAAGAATAAAGTTTGGCGAAGTTTTTGTAGTTCACCTGGTATGAAAACAAGGAGACTGCTTTGCACCATATTGTTATCCATGCTGGCTGGCCTGTTTCCTCAGAACGACGGGGTGGCAGCCGAAGACGGGACTTTCACCTTTAACAGGGCCAGAAGCTCCGTGACCCTCCCCATCCATGTGCGCAACAATCTGGCTGTGGTCTCATTGTACATCAACGACAGGGGCCCTTTCTATTTTATCCTTGACACAGGGGTAAACACAACGATCCTCACCGAACCTGTGATAGCCCACCTGCTGGGCCTGAACCTGGAGGAGAGCATCCTCATCTACGGTCTTGGCGGGGAAGGGATCGTAGAGGCAGCCCTGGCCAGGGGGGTCAATTTCAGCATGCGCGGCATCACGGGCCACAACATGAACATGGTGGTGATCCCCGACAACATCCTCTCTTTCTCCGAGGTGTTTGGTTTTCCCGTTTACGGCATTATCGGGTACGATTTCCTGAAAAATTTCCCCGTGGAGATCAGCTATGCCGCCAGGACCATGAAGGTGTACCGTGAACCCGACTACCGTATCCACAGGCGCAGCAAAGTCCTTCCTTTCCGGCTGATCAACGGGAAGCCCTATCTGCAGTCGAAAGTCATAGGGACCAATGGCGATACCCTGCGCACCCACCTGCTGGTGGACCTGGGAGCCAGCCACCCCTTGTACCTGAACAAACAGTATATCGATTTGTCGGACAGAACCATCGCAGGATTCCTGGGTAAGGGGATCAGCGGAAACCTGCTGGGAAAAATGGGGCGGGTGGAGAAATTGATCATGGGCGACACCTACGTGAAGAACCCCATCGTATCTTACCCTGACGGGGAGTTCCTGGAGTTCCACGGACAGTCCATCACATGGGAAGGCATCATTGGGGGCGGCATCATTAAACGCTATGATGTGATCATCGACTACCCCTCAGAACAGATGGTGCTCAGGAGGAGTCAATACTATTCGCAACCCTTTAACACGAGCCTGAGCGGCATCGAGGTGGTGGCAAGGGGTCCCCATATGCGTGAGTTCGTGGTGCATTATGTCCGGCCCGGATCGGCGGGCTATGAAGCCGGCATCCTGTCCGGTGACCGCATCGTGGCCCTGAATGCAAAGAGCCGCCACCAGATCGTGCTGGAAGACATACTGGATGTCCTATCAGGCGGGGAAGGACGGCGAATATCCATGGTGCTCATGCGCGACCAGGAGGTTCTGAGAAAGAGTTTCCGGCTAAGGGAAGATCTTTGAAGAAGCTGCTTGTGCTGGATTGCCTTACCTGAGAAAGGGCATATCCCTGGCGCGTCCCTTCTCCACCCAGTCTGAAGGCTCGATACGCCAGTTGTCGCGGCTTGATGGAGTGTACTCGCCTTTCTCCCTGAAATAGTCGATCATATAACTCCTCAGGTCTTGTTCCGTGCTGAATACAATCCGTTCGGCCAGCTCATCGTGCGGTATGCCTGCACCCCTGGTAAGGTGCGAGCCCCCTCCGCTGCCCCGGTAGGAATTGATGGCCACACGGTAGGTGGCTTCCGGGTCAAAGGGGCTGCCATCTTCCATGGACAGGATCACGACCCGCTCGCCCACCGCTTTGGACACATCCACCACATAGCGGACACCGGCAGCCGAATCAAAGTTATAGGGCGCATTGCGCAAGGCACGCCGGCCCCTGCGATCATCGGGCACCCGGCCTACCTGATCCCTGTAAAGGTTCAGGAGGTGATCATTTTCGTTGCGCATCCTGTTAAACCATAAGCCATAGGAATACTCCAGGTGATCCAATATTTCCTGTCCACTCAACTCCATCGTGTACAGATAGTTCTCGTACTCATACAGGCGGAAAAAGTCCCGCATGTGCAGGGTACCGGCCCGGATGGTCTGATCAAAAGCAAGGGGGGCGGTGAAGGAGACATCAGCCCCGGTCAGTTCAAGCTGTATGTCGTGGACCAGGTCGGTGAAGGCGGCAGGACCAAAAAGCGACTCAATGGAGTGCATTGGATCGGTCAAACGACCCACCGGCTTGTTGGAGAAAGCGATGATCTCCTGCACATCGTCTTCAAAGGCCTGTATGTAATTATGGCTGGGAACCACCTTTTCAGTGGATATCATCTCGGCGCGCACCCCCTTTAAGCTGAAGCTGCGCCTGGAGGTTCGCTCAAACGCCAGCTCCGCCAGCGCCAGGTTCTCTGCAAAGTGGCCGGGACCAATCACAAGCACCTCATCCCCTTCCGTATTGATGACGGTTTGTATGCGCCGGCGGTGATCATGGGATGAAAACAACAGGTCGAAGCCTGGAACGTGCTTGGCAATGTACCCGGTAGCGTTTTCCAGGGGATGGTCGCCGGGACTGGCATCCAGGGGACCCAGTCCGCTGTGAAACAAACCGATCAGGGCATCAGGCTGTTCGTTCTCACGAATGTACTCAACCCAGTACCTTGCTGACTCCACCATGTCGAGAAATTCAAGCCCCTCCCATAGGTGAGGTGGTAACCACTGCGGCACCGAGGGGGTTGTCAAACCCAGCACAGCGATGCGGATGCGCTGTCGTTCTATGATCACGTAAGGGGTAAAATAGGGCTTGCCCGTTGAAACGTCCACCACATTGGCACCCAACCAGGGAAAATCAAACTCATCCTTCAGCCGCTTATATACCGCGGGTCCGGCTTCAATGTCGTGATTCCCTACGGTGGCTGCGTCGTAACGCATGAAGTTCATCACCCGGCTGAAAAGGTTTTTCTCCGCCTCCTGGACAAAGTTAGCGTAATAGGCAGCCGGTGTGCCCTGTAACATATCCCCGTTATCCAGCAGGATCAGGTTGTGGTGCTCGCGCGACCGCAACACCTGCAGCATATAGTGCACATTGGCCAGGGAGGTGGCAGCCGGTCTGTTAGCCACAAAGTCGTAGGGAAAGAGGCGGGCATGCACGTCGGCCGTCACGGCGACCTGGACCTTGACGTCCCTGGCAGCTGCACTGACGGAGAAAACGGCTGCTAAAACAAACAATAGCAGGGCTGGAAACAAACGTTTGGAAATCATCTGGCTGGCTGTTTTTGTCGCCCCTGGTTATTGCCCCAGGTAGGCCTTGAGCAATTTAGAGCGGGAAGTGTGCTTCAGCCGGCGGATCGCTTTTTCCTTGATCTGCCTGACCCGCTCCCTGGTGAGGTCAAACTTGGCGCCGATCTCGTCAAGGGTCAGGCCGTGGTTCATGCCGATGCCGAAATAGAGGTTGATCACGTCCCTTTCCTTTTCCGTGAGGGTGGCCAGTGAACGCTGGATCTCCCTGGCAAGGGACTCGTGAATGAGGCTGGAGTCGGCATTGGGAGAGTCCTGGTTCACGTATACGTCCAGCAAGCTGGCGTCTTCTCCCTGGACCAGGGGGGCGTCCACCGAAACATGATGGGTGGAGATCCTGAACGACTCAGTGATTTTGTCCTCGTGCACATCAAGGGCGTCGGCCAGCTCTTCAGCCGATGGTGGCCTCTCGTATTTCTGTTCCAGCCTGGACGCTTCCTTTTTGATCTTATTCAACGAACCCACCTGGTTCAGTGGCAGTCGCACGATGCGCGACTGCTCTGCGAGCGCCTGTAAGATGGACTGGCGTATCCACCATACGGCATAAGAGATGAATTTAAATCCGCGGGTTTCATCAAAACGCTTGGCGGCCTTTATCAAGCCCAGGTTACCCTCATTGATCAGGTCGGGCAGACTGAGTCCCTGGTTCTGGTATTGCTTGGCAACAGAGACCACAAAGCGCAGGTTGGCCTTGGTGAGTTTCTCCAGTGCCACCTGGTCACCTTGCTTAATGCGCTGAGCCAGCTGAACCTCTTCTTCCGCCGATATAAGGGGTACCTTGCCAATCTCCTGTAAATACTTGTCCAGGGACGCAGTATCGCGATTGGTTATGGATTTCGAAAT
>SKNE01000167.1 GCA_007120675.1 Bacteroidales bacterium | reverse complement strand
TGCAGACCCTTCGCTGACAATGTGTAAAATGAGGTTGACATATTCATCTCGTATCGTTTGTCCCTTACTATTCAACAAACTTCCAGGCGATCTTGTTCTGAAACCAAGGAGCAAGGAACTGGAAGCTCCCGAAGGAAGGAACTGGAAGCTCCCGAGGGAAGGAACTGGAAGCTCCCAAAGGCAAGGAACTGGAAGCTCCCGTGGGAAGGAACTGGAAGCTCCCAAAGGAACTGGAAGCTTCCGAGGGAAGGAACTGGAAGCTCCCGAAGGCGAGGAACTGGAAGCTCCCGAAGGCGAGGAACTGGAAGCTCCCGAAGGGACTTCCAGCTTCCGAGATGAAGCGAAGCAACTTCCAGCTTCCGAGGTCAGCGGATGATCAGCTTCTTCCTGGTCACTTCACGGTCTCCTTTGATTTCAACCACATACAAACCGCTTGTTTGTATATTGAATTGCGTTTTGAAATCGTCGGCAGAAAAGCTCAGGACAAGCCTGCCATTTGTGTCGTAAATTGTAATTTGATCGCCGCTGTTCAGGCCACTTAATGACACATTTCCACTGGAAGGGTTTGGAAAGAGGTTGATGGTTTGCGGGAAAAACTCTGCCTGATCTACGTTTACAGTGGCATCCAGGGTGAGAGACTCAATCATCGAAAGCCCCATCAGCTCGAATGTCCCGTTGTGATGAGGCATTTGTTCGCTGTATTCGGCGATAAAGGTATGTGTGGTTTGGGAGCTGCTTGAGAAGACCTTCCATTGGATGATTTCGCCCGGATCGAAGCCGTTTTTATGTGGCGTTTCAGAATCGTTGCCATAAGCCGTAAGTACCGTATGGCTTCCGTTCCACTGCGCTACACCAGCTGCCTTGTCCACCCCATTCTGATTGTAAAATACACCAATCAGATCACCAGGCATCAGATCAAAGCCAAAATGCTGCACTTCAACCGGAATATGAATGTTGTGTGCCATGGCAGTGGCATTGAATTCCCAGCCTTCGGGCATGTTCAACATGCCTGGCGGAGTAACGACCAAAGTAGCAGGCATGCTCTCAATTTCATCATAAAGAGCCGTGACGGCATAAAGATAGGTCTCACCGGGTTCAATGACATCGATGTAAGTGAGTTCTTGTATCGGTTCCTCATTGAGCTTCTCGCCGTCGCGGTAAACATTAAAACCGAGCAGGCCGGGAGCATTGAGTGCCCCAGCGTCCATGATGGTGGTAGTTGCATCGTCAGCACCCGAAAGCGTGCCACGAATAGTCCAGTTGTTGGAATAGCCATAATCACCCAGCGTAGTCCACATACTGCCATTTATACGCAACAAGTCGCCGCTGCCATTGACACCAGGCCCTCCATCAACTCCTGCAACAAAGGCCGTTTGCTGCTGCTTGATTTCGTAGCCAATCCAGAGATAATCCATCTCGTCAATGAGAATGGGAAATGGGAGCCCAATATCATTCCATGAGTGTGCCTGTAAGTTGTCAAGCGGGAGATCAAGCAGGATGTTTTCAGCATCTGGGCCGCCATAAACCCTCAGCTTGAAATCTCCGGAAACGGAATCATGCACATAGAAACCAAGCTCATCAAGTTGCTTGCCTGAGTAAGGAATCAGGTCGTCGGGGGTAAAACGTGCCGCAAATTCAAAGGTGCCCGAAGATGTGCCTACAGCGCTAAAAGGTTCCCCATTACCAAAACGTAGTTCGTCAGGCGAAAAGCCCGGTGGCATCCAGTTGAGGGCTACCGTATTTTCTTCCAGCGAAGCGGTAAGATTGGAAGGCGGCAAGACCATGCCTTCACCCATCAGGGGAAACTCAACCACACCACTGCCCAGGTATCCAAAATGATTCACATAAAGAATATCCGGTAGTTCACCCACGGCCGACGCATTAAATGCAATGACAATTGGCATGCTTTCGCCTGGTTGCAGCGCCCAGGTTGAGGGGTAGGCGGTATAGTCATCTGTGTCGGTTTCAAAGCTCAGGAACATAAGAATTGCATCCGTCAGATTGGTCATATGTATCGTGGCAATCTTTGACTGCGAAACGGGCACCATTCCAAAATCAAGCTGATCTGAATCAAACTCTACCACGGTGAATCGGCCCATGACAGCATTGGATGATAAGAGCAGGAGCAGAAAGGCAAAAAATTGTATTTGAGTAGTTCTGAGAGTTTTCATGGTTTATTTATTCATCGGATTTTCTGATTGTTCAATAATGAAGACATCTTAATTAACAAATGCCCTTAAGGAAAGGTTGCAATTCCGAACAAACCATTTGACATTTCTGAACTGTCGATAACCTATCTTCGAGCCTGCCGGCATCTTTGTCATGTCGGTGCCTGAAATACGTTGACCGCTTTATGGTCATAAAAAATTCAAACAAAAAGGCTTTTCACCTGCATTATTCATGCTTTTAATCCAGGTCAGATGCAAGGCGTCGAAAGCCGCTGACATAGTGTTCTATTTCATGTGCTCGCATTTTTTATATTTCGGTCACATGGAGCTCGCCATGCAACAACAATTGTGCT
>SKNE01000228.1 GCA_007120675.1 Bacteroidales bacterium | reverse complement strand
CACTGAAGGAGGTTTCGTAGGCCCCCTCCGTTGCCGGAAAATCGCTGGATCTTGTCATCCCTGAAACGTAGATGTTATCTTCCGCATCCAGTGTTATGCTGAGCCCGTAGTCTTCGTGGCTGCCCCCTATGAAGGTTGAATGGAGTAGCTCACTGAGGTCCTGGCTCAGCAGGCTGACAAATCCATCCCAGGTCCCCCCGTTATGTGTTTCGTCGTAGGCCCCGGGACTTACCGGGAAGTTAGCAGATCCTGTCTCGCCCGTGATACAGACATTTCCGCTGCTGTCAAATGCCATGCTCCGGCCAATTTCCCACCACTGGGATCCGCCCAGGTAGGTGGAGTGCAGCAGCTGATCCAGTTCTGGTGTCAGCACACTCACTATGACCGAGCCGATGCCGCTGTGGTTTGGCTGAAAGGCGCCTGCTGTGGTGGGGTAATTGATGGAACCGGAATAACCCGTCACATAGATGTTTCCGTCAGGATGCACTGCCAGGTCATAACCCACGTCTGAGGCCGTTCCCCCGAGGAAGGTTGAATGCAGCAGCTGACTGAGGTCCGGGCTGAGGGCACTCACGAAGACATCTCCCGAGCCGTTGTGTGTTGTATCGAACGCCCCGGCGGTGACGGGATAAAACTCGGAACTTGTTTGTCCGCTCAGGTAAACCTGGTCGTATGGATCCAGGGCCAGGGCAAAGACCAGGTCTTCCTCTTCGCCACCGATGAAGGTGGAATAGAGGAGTTCACTTAAGTCGGCACTGAGTACGCTGACAAATACATCGCGCTTATTATTAAAGCCTTCATCATATGCTCCCGGCGTGGTTGGAAAATTGGGCGAGTTGGTTTGTCCCGCCACAAACACCCTACCATCTGCGCCCAGGGCAAAGCCGTAAGCCTGGTCGGTGATGTTGCCGCCAAGGAAAGTGGAATAGATCAAAGGGTCTATGACGATGGGGTATGCGGGATTCTCCCCCTGGATGGAAAAGCCTATCTCACCCCTTTCATTGATGCTGAACCTGCCCGGGACCTCCCTTTTTACCTCCCCGATCTCCTGGTAAACCACTAAGCCTTTGTGGTATATGTTTCCCAGGCTTGTGCTAATGACCAGTTCATCCTTGCTTTCGACCTTCACATTGTCAGCGCCTTCCAGGGTGAACGAGATATCCTCCACGCTGGCCCCGGGCTGCACGATGAAGTCGTATCTTAAGCCTCTGGGCTCAAAGTAGTAGCGTATGTCTATCCCGGTTTCTTTTCCGAACACCCCCTCCACGATCAATTCCTGGTAAGCAGGCACATTCGGTGCCCAGCAAGATGGATCGTTGCCCAGGTAGTAGTGGTAAGTGGTTCCCGCTTTTTCCTGGGGCCGGAAAACCGGTCGTGAGCCGGGTGGGGTGGAAAAATTCATCTTCAACACGTGTCCCTTGCGAACTGTTTTCATCGATTGGTCGGGCAACCTTGCCTCCCCTGGCGGAGACAGATCCTTTGCTTTTTTTTCTATCCGGAAGAAATCGAAGGTCACACCAGCCCCTGTTATCCAGGCGTTCATATTTTGGGTGCTGGTGAGGAAGATCACCTCTTGCTGCCACTGACCCTTGTTGGGAATGAATCCGGCTTGCTGGCCTGTAATGATGGTTGTTTGTTCCGGACCGTATGTGTCCTTCCAGGCCTGTGAATTGGCTGTCAATGCGATAAACATTGCCAGCAGGATGGCGCTTGTTTTCATCATGGTGTCCTTTCTTTGCTTTGCATCTTTTTTTGCTGTTAACTAATATACAACTTTTTTTGATGTGTTTTTTCCTGGGCGCATGGCATCAGTTTATCCTTTATATTTGTTTGTTGCATTACAAGTTTCGAACTTTAATAAAGGCCAATAATGAACAAAGCAGACGACAGTCATGCCGTGCTGGTGTTTACCGGCCACGCCTGGGAGGCGGACATGGTGAAGAATATTCTTGAAAATGAAGGGATCCGTGCTTTTCTGAATAATGAGCACGTTGGTACCCTGGCGCCTTTTTATTCGACGCCGGGGATGGGTGCTGTGAGGGTGGTGGTTCTGGGTGATGAGGCAGAAAGGGCCAGGGCCATCGTGGCAGATTTTGAGAAAGATCGATACGAGGGGGACGACTAGTGTCGCACCAACGCCGGCATCCTTCAAGGCATCGGTGGGTGCATCCAGGCCATCCCTTTGATCTATCGAGAAGGTTTCACTGCATGTTTTTTTAACACGCCCAGCAGCTGATCCTGGCTGAATGGTTTCTGGTGGTACTCCGTGCAGCCCGCTTTTCTGATCAGGTGTTCTTCTCCGCTTCTTATGTAGGCGGTCACGGCAATGATGGGCACTTCACCGTTGAATTCCCTGATTTGGCGCGTAGCCTCCAGCCCATTCATCACAGGCATTTTAATGTCCATCAGCACCAGGTGGATGCCGGGGTTGGCCTTGCACAGCTCGACAGCCTCCAGGCCGTTCTTTGCGTACAATATGGTGCAGCCCTCTCTTTGCAGGACGATCTCCATGAAGGAAAAACTGCTTTCGTCGTCTTCAGCAATAAGGACCAGGGGCCTATCCACGGCTTCCTTTTCTACCACCTCCTGTTCTGGCGGCTTTTCGATACCTTTTACAGCGTCTTTTGGGATGGTAAAATAGAATTCAGAGCCAAGACCCGGGGTGGATGTGGCCCATATCTTACCACCCAGAAGGTCCATGATCCCTTTGGAAATGGCCAGTCCCAATCCACTGCCTTCATAGCCCCTGGTCATTTCCGTATCAGCCTGCGCAAAAGCTTCAAAGATGCTGGTGAGCTTTTCCGGTGCAATGCCTTTACCCTGGTCTTTCACGAAGAACTCGATATGGCTGGCTTTCAGTTGGTATCCGAAGGAGATGAGCCCCTGTTCCGTGAATTTTTCGGCATTCCCCAGCAGGTGACCAAGTACTTTATTCAGCAACTCATTGTCGGAATGCAGGATCAGGTTGTCGTGTCCGTCATGCAATTCCAGCCTCAGGTCGACATTCTTGGCAGAGCAGGGCTTTGAAAACCTGTCCAGTTGCTCCTGCATCACTTCATTCAGGGAGAAGTCTTCGGCGTTGACTTTCATGTTCCCACTGGCGATCTTAGAGATATCCATGAAGTCCGTGACCGTCTGGATCAGTCGGTTGGTGCTATTTTTTAGAATATTGAAATAATCCATCCGCTGTTCCCTGGTGAGGTTGGATTGTGCGATCAGCTGACCGAAGCTCACAATGCCGTTCAGGGGTGTGCGAATCTCGTGTGAAATATTGTCGATGAACGCCGTTTTCAGCTTGCTGGCCTCCTCCGCCTTTTCCTTGGCTATCATCAAATCCAGTTGCGCCTTTTTTCGATCGGTGATATCGGTCGAACTCCCGCGATAGCCAATCAATGATCCGTCCGGACGCAGCATGGGAGCGGCAGAGCTGAGCATCCATATCTCGGTGCCATCTTTCCTGGAAAGAGGACTGGTGAAGTCAGTGAAACTCTGCTTGGCTTCCATCAAGTCAAATACGGATCTCTTCAGCTCTTCACGGTGTCGGAGGGGAACGATGTCAAAAAAGTGCCTTTGGCCCACGAGTTCTGTTGGCTTGTATCCCGTCATCTCCTCAACGGAGGGACTGACATACGTATACAATCCCTCAGGGCTGATTTCGAAAAGGGTTGTACGGGTTTGTTTCAACAATTGGTTGTTACGCACCTCGTATTCCTTTAGCTCTTTTTGTGCGAGTTTTAACTGCGTGATGTCGGTGAAGGTGACCACCACCTGCACCATCCGTTCTTCGGAGTCGAATTCAGGATAAGCGTTGACAATGACCCAGATGGTGTCATTCACCTCGGAGCGGACTATGCCAAAAGCTTTATTCAGGAGAGGTTTTCTGGAGGAAAAAACCAGATTGACCGGGTATTGATCCGGTTCGATTCTTTCCTCCCGGTCATTCAAAAAATGCCAACCGGGGTGCTTCGCGACCCTGCCGTGCAATTGATCCATGCTAAGACCCAATAGCCTCGATGCCTCCTGGTTACAGAAAGAAATGCTGGTGTCAGCCTCATGTACCACGATGCCGGCACGCAGATTCCTGGCCAGGCGGACATATTTTTCTTCGCTTTCCCTCAACGCCCCCTCCGCCAGCTTGCGGTCGGTGATGTCACGGTCTGAGCCACGGTAGGCTACCAGCTTGCCATCGTGATCCAGAACAGGGATGCCGTTGGTGATGACATGGACTTCCTGGCCACTTTTGGTGAGGAGCATATTTTCCAATCCATGGATGGGTTCCTTCTCTTTAAATAAATGATTAACAATGCCTTGTAGTTTACCCCTGTCGCAATCTGGAACCAAATCAAAACAACTTAGCTTGCCTACCAACTCATCGGGCCGGTAGCCCAGTATTTTTTCAACAGCCTGGTTGGCATAGGTGTAGACTCCATTATTATCTACCTCCCAGATAAATTCCCCCGTGTACTCAGCGATTTCCTCGAATCGTCGCTGGTTGGCTTCAGCCGTGTTCTTAGCCTGGAGGATCTCTCTCTCCAGCCGCTTGCGCTCGGTGATGTCCCGGCAGGTGCATACCACCAGCCTTTCTCCCTTCCAGTGGATGCTCCTGGCACTGATTTCCACGTCATAAACCGAGCCGTCCTTCCTTTTGTGCCTTGATTCAAAGGTGGTGTCCACGTCCACCGAGGTATCAATGCCTTCCAGGATTTCTTCTTTACTCCAGGAGACTTCATAATCCCACGTATACAGCTCCTTGATTTCATCCGCACTGTAGCCTAACATCCTGCAGAACTCATCATTGGCGTCCAGTACCTTATGGTCGTTATTGATGATCAGGAGCCCGTCCCTGTTTTTGTTAAACAAGAACTGCCTAAGCTCCAGCTCATTAATGTAGGAGTCAGCAAGGTTTTTGGTTTCCGTGGTGTCCCTGACGATGGCCAGCAGCTTATCCTCTCCGATGGGCTTCAACCTGGCCTCAAAATGCATTGGCCTGCCATCCACTTCAAGCTGGTATTCAAATGTGGTCAGTTCTTTTTTGCTGAGGCAGGCGTTGAAATGGGCAAGATGCCTCCTGGCTTCTTCCGCCGGTAAAAAATCTTCCAGTTTTTTCCCCAGGAGTTGTTCCCTGGGGGCCAGCAAAATGTCCGGATCGGTGGCTATCACGTCAAGGTAGGTGCCGTCCTTATCCATTAAAAAAAACATGTCGGGGATTGCCGCGAGCACTGCATCCAGTCGCTCGGTCTGCTCCCGGGCCTCCATTTCGGTACTCTTTTGCTTGCTTATGTCTGTGAGGATACCTGCATACCGGGTGATGTTTCCGTGGTTATCCTTTACGGGGAAGGCCTTTGCGTTTATCCAGCCAACACTTTTATCTTTCTTTACAATCCTGTATTCCTGCGCATACTCCCCGGTTTCAAGGAACTCCTGGTGCCCCCTGATGACCATCTCCCTATCGTCCTCATGAACGTGCTCAATGAATGAATCCAGCCTTTCCAGCAGGTTTTCTGAGGTTTCCCCAAATATCCTTTCGTAGGCCGGACTGACGTAAAGGACCTTCTGTTTGTCGGCCGACATGAGCCAGAAAACCCCGTCAATGTTGTTGACGATTTGCTGCAGTTGTTTCTCTCCCTGGTGTTCCAATGTTATCCTTTTTTACAGTGCTTGTTCAATGGCTTTGTCCAGTTGGGGGTCAAGGCCCCGCTGCCGGTCGTGAAAGCGGTTGTGGACCGGTATATGTGGTGCTACACCCCTTAGCTCCAGGTTGTCACCATCCAGGCTGAAGCAGCCCCAGCTGGGGAGCCTGGTGAAGGAGCCGTCCACCATCATTTTCCCTGATGTAAAGATAATCCATCGATAGGTTTCCGTACCAATGATCGTTCCCAGTCCCAGTGCGTCAAATCCTTCTGCTGTCATCTCCGCGTCGCTGAGGCTTCGCTCATTAATGAGCATGATGATGGGGTTGTCGGAGGGGGCAAAGTTGGGTTGTGGCGCGTCGGGAGTCCCACGATAGCGCCAGTTCAGATAGGTTCGCTGGGAGAGGAATTGCAATACGTCATCGTGTACGTTGCCGCCCCTGTTGAAGCGGATGTCGAGGATCAGGGCCTCTTTTCCCATGGCGTGTGTCGTCATGTCGATGATGAACTGGTTCAGGGCCCCGTCCGACATATTCTTCATGTACACATAGGCCACCCTGCCATCCGTTTTTTCCGTTACGTAGCGGCGGTTGGCCTCGATCCACTCATCGTAGAGGAGGTTGCTGATTTGTCCGGGTGTATGGGGCCTTGTGATGACGGTGAACTCCTCTCCATTACGGGAAAAACCCAGTAACAGTTCTTCGGGCATCTCCGGAAAGTAGAAATAGGTGTTGCGGTTTTCTCCTTCGACCAGGCCCTGACCGTTCACCGAGGTTAGGATGTCTCCCGCCTGTACCGGTGGATCGCTAAGGTCCAGGTTGCTGCGGTCAATGATCCGTTCCACCACGGAGGGAGATGATTCAGAAAAGATGAGTCCGGTTTCGGCACTCCGGGCGCTGAAAAACGTTCTCTCCTCCTCCCCGGAGCTGGCAAAGCCCGTGTGAGAGGCGTTCAGCTCGCCAAGCATGTCGTTGGTCAGGCGTCGAAGGTCCGCCCGCGTCCTGACATGGGGCAGGTGGGCAGCATAGCGCTCGCGCATCCCGGTCCAGTCGACCCCATGGAAATCCTCCGCATAAAAATTCTCATCCAGTGCCGCCCAGGTCTCATAAAATATCTGGGTGAATTCATTGGCCATGTTTCTTGAGAAGGGGTAGGAAATGGCCATGGCTTCCATATTGCCCCCGTTTTTATTGATCTTCTGGATGTTGCCCCCGGCAAGCAGGTACAGGTCATCCCCGCTTTCAATCATTCGCAGTCCGATGCCCGGTGAGGGACCATCTATCCGCTCCGGCCGGGAGTGCTCAAAATCCTTGATGTCCATTTTCCACAGGGCCCATTGTCCCCTGTCGTGGTTGGAGACGAAATAGAGCACCTGGTGGTCATTATGGATAAAAACGTGGGGGGCAAGCTGCCTGCCTATTTGTGCCACGGACAGGGGTTCCCATCGCCGGTGGATATCCTCCAGGTCGATACGAATCGGAATCTCTTCGTTCTCATCTCCCTGATCATTCCCATCATCCTCCGCGAAAAGCTCCCGGAACGCTTCTGTCCTGCTGGCAGGGGAGAAGCGGTGCAGGGGGATGCGGTACAGCCTGTCTGCCGTATTGCCCCTTGGGTAGTTGGGCTGGAAGCGGTCGGTGGCGAAGTAGATGTATTTGCCACAGGGCGACCAGTAAGGCTGTCGCTCTGACATGCCGGTTTGGGTCAGCCAGGTGGTTTCGTCCTCTTTGATGTCGTGGATCAGGATGTTCTGTTCAAAATTGCGGTAGGCGGTAAACAGGACATGGCGCCCGTTGGGCGAGAAGCGCGGCGTGGAATTTTGGATGGCCCACAATTGTTCACTGAGCAGCACCCAGGACTCGCCGCTTTCCAGGTCAAGGAGCATCACATCCTCCCGTCCGCCCAGGTAGACCCCTTTGCTGCGTTCGTGGTTCAGTGTGAGCAGGCGGCTGGTGGCTTTCCGGCTCTCGAGCCTTTCTTCTGCCCCGCTGCCGTCCGCCTGCGTGCGAAAGAGATTGGCCCAGCCCGTGTCGGTACGGAAATAGTAAAGGGTTTTGCTGTCCGCCGCCCAGGCCACCTCCGTGACGCGCTCTCTGGGGTTGGTCTGGATCTGGCGGACAAACCGGCCGTCCAAGTCGGACACAAACAGCTCACCCCGCGAAACAAAGGCCAGTTTTTTCTTGTCGGGCGCCACATCGAACCAGGTGACATTGTCTTTTACATTAAATCCCCGTTCGGTGACCAGTGTGTTCTTCGTGAACAACTGGATGTGTGGGGTGCTGACTGTTCCGCTTTCGGTATCGTACAGGTGGAGGAGATAGTCTCTTTCGAAGACGATTTTTTCGCCGTTGGCGCTGACCCTCGGGCGACTTATGGAGGTGTCGAATGCCGTGAGTGCCGTTTTCTCCCCGTCGATGAACGTGAACAGGTTGTATTCGCCCGTTCCTTCGTCGGAGGCAAAATAGATGTTGCCGTGTTTGTCGATGGTGGGCCACAAGTCTTTCCCCTCGTAGTCGGTGAGTTGTTCGAAGCGATCTTCTTCAAAGTGATATGAAAGCAGGTCAGGCCGGTGTGCTCCCCGGTACCGTTTGCGTTGCACCTGGCCCAGGCTTTCCCACGATTCGGTAAAAATGAGTGCGCCTGTGACGGGGTGTTCCACTGCGTGGTGGGGAATGTTGAAGTAGTGGCTGGACAGGCGCTGGGGTGTGCCCCCTTCACGCGAAACACGGTAGATGGCGCTCATGT
Organism: Bacteroidales bacterium; assembly: GCA_007120675.1. Taxonomy (GTDB): domain Bacteria; phylum Bacteroidota; class Bacteroidia; order Bacteroidales; family UBA7960; genus PUPG01. The sequence goes on along the minus strand of SKNE01000228.1, from coordinate 1,598 downwards.
TGTGCCTGTCGGAATGGAAATAGATGTATTTCATGTCCCAGGACCAGCTGTCGACCCGGTCAGTGGCCTGGTGAAAGCTGAGCTGTTTGATTTCTCCCCCTTCAGCGGGCATCACAAAAAGATTGGTGTTGCCGTCGGGTGCCGCAGAAAAGGCGATATACCGGCCATCGGGCGAGAAGGCGGCCAGGGATGCTCCCCCGTCCATTGCAGTAAGGCGGTAGGCGGTGCCCCCTGCTGCGGGCACTTTCCACAGGTCGTTGTCGTAGCTGAAAACAATTGTTTGTCCGTCAGGCGAAAGGGTGGGGTCGGAGAGGAATCGCTGACCGGTATCGGCCATGAGGGTGGGAAGCAGCAGAAAATGCAGCAGTATCAGGGGAATGAAGCGGTGGGTATTCATGGATGTGGTTTTGATGGTTGATGGTCATATTGGCCCGGTGCGTGGAGAATGGAAGCAAAAATAGGCATTTTATCGATCAGAAGGGGCCTTATGCGGGGACGATTGAACCGGATGTGAAAAATGATGTTGTATTTTTACACAATCGTCTTAATCATGTCAAAGAGATGAAAACACCACAGAATATCTTATACCCGCTGATTTTTCTGTTCTTTATTGTCCTCAGTGCCAGCGTTCATTCACAGAGTACCATTGCCTATGATGATGCAAGCAATTATGGTGATGATTGGGAAGGGAACGGGGGATTTGGGTTTTATCCCTGGAACCTCTACACCTCCAATGGAGATGCTGGCCATTTCTTTGGCAGCAGCCACGGTGGCTTGATTGACACTGGAGATAATGGGGGAAGGGCGTTTGGCATGTGGGGTAACGCCGATTACGCCAATGCAGAACGTATGTTTGGGTTGCCCCTGACCACTGACCAGGAGTTTCTAATTGAGATGAGTGTGCATTGGAGAGATGGTGAACGGGGTATCGATTTGTTAAATAGCCAGACTGGGACAATATTTAACTTCAATATTAATAATGGTGGTTATGGAACAACTGGTTGGTCCCAAGTAGATAACTCCCACATCACCTTGCGCGTGGTGCAGATCGACAACACCAATTTCCAGGTTTTTCTGAGAAGGCAGAATGACAATGCTACCTGGGCAAGTGATGAAATATCCGGACAAGTGGCAGGTTTTAAAGCTTACGTTGGGAATACCGGTGGAGGTGGCGAACGCGACTTCTACATCAACAGCCCCCGCATCATCCAGGGCGGACGCATCAACCTGGCAGATGGGGTAAGAATGCCGGGCGACTGGAACAGCTTTGAAAACTTACCCGGCATGGGCGGCGACTTCGACCTGGTGCGCACCACCATCGGCACCTGGCGGTGGCAAACTACTTTTGAATATACCGGAACAACTGGAGACCAGAATTTTAAGTTTGTCAGTACTGGTTTTGGCGATCCCTGGAGAAACCAGTGGTCTGCAACCGGTATGACAGTCAATACCATGGCTGACCTGACCTACACCACCGATGGCAACAGCGCCAACAACACCATATCACTCACAAATGGTAAATATTACACCGTACTCTTCCAAGACCGCGGCTATACCGATACCCGCGCCATCTTTATGGAAACCTCCGCAGTACCGGT
>SKNE01000178.1 GCA_007120675.1 Bacteroidales bacterium | reverse complement strand
GTGTCCGTTTGAACCAACAATGCCCGCCAGCTGGCCGCCAGTCACCTGCCGGTGGTAGGCCAGGTCGATCTGCCGGGCCGTGGTATGCATGAAACGCCGGATCACCTGTTCCTTAAACAATGCCTCCGCGGTGACCGACTTGCCCCGCCCCAGGATGGTATTCACCTGGGCCGGCTTTTTGTCCACCGCCAGGTTGCTTTCAATGGCGTATTCCATTACCGGGAAATTTGCCTTGATGTACCTGCATACCTCATGGGATGCCTTGGTGATCATGTTCATCCCCATGGCATCGCCCGTGTGAAAATGCAGGCGAAGGTAGACGATTCGTCCCTGCATGTAGGCATTGTAACGTATGAGCTTTCCATGGCTGGTGGTTTTCTGCGCCACTTTCTGCAGCGTGCCAAAGTGTGTTTCAACCCAGCCGATGAATTCCTTGGCCTTGAAAACGTTTTCCAGCACGAAATAGGGGGCGCGTTGCATCCCGTCGGCCACTACGGCCACATTCACGCCGCCTGAGAGACTGATGGCGCGGGCCCCGCGGTTATAGGAAGAGATCAGGGCCCCCTCGGTCGTACTCATGGGTACGTAGAAGTCGCCCGAAGCGTGCTCACCGTTGATGCGCAGTGGACCGATAACCCCCACGGGCACCTGGGCAAAGCCCAGGAAACTCTCTATGTTTCCTTTGGTCAGCGAGGGATCGATATCGCTGCGCAGCAATTGATCGATGCGGCACTGGTTCTGATTCTCCAGGAATTCGGCCCGGGCCCTGGCGGCCTCCCGGCTATGGTCATTCTCCCTGTCCTTAGGTAGCTTCATAGGTTATGGTCAAAAATTTTTTAAAACACGCCATTGAGGCGGGGCAATGCCTGCACTGCATTTATGCCTTGCCCGCTGATGATGGCGTCCCTTCCCTGATGTGTACATCTCTTTGAGGGAAGGGTATCTGGATTCCGTGCCGGTTGAACTTCCGGATGATGCGTACGTTCAGGTCGCTCATGAACTTTCCCCTTCGGTGAATGTATTCGCTGGTCCAGACCAGCAGCTCAAAGTGGATGCCGTTATCCCCAAATTCCACCAGGCGAAAGGCGGGGGGTGGTTCCTGAAGCACGTGGGGATCTTCCCGCCCCACCTCCAGCAACAGCTTGATCACCTGTTCCACATCGCTGTCATAGGCCACGGAAACCGGAATGCGGAAACGTACGTTCTGGTCATTGTGGCTCCAGTTGATCACCCTCGACTGCATGAATTCGGAGTTGGGCACAATGATGGACACATTGTCGTTGGTGATGATGGTGGTGGCCCTGGCAGAGATGTCGATCACCTTACCGTGGGTGCCCCCGACCTCAATGCGATCGCCCACCTTGATGGGGCGTTCAAACAGGATGATGACACCGCTGACAAAGTTGTTGGTGATGTGTTGCAGTCCAAAGCCAATGCCAATGCCCAGCGCTCCTGCCAGGACGGTGAGGGCACTGAGGTCAATCCCGGCTGTCTGCAGGATGATCAGGAGTCCCAGGAAGACAACGATGTAACGGACAATGCCGCCAATGGCCTGCCGTATGCCCAGCTCACTGGTGTAGGTGAGAAGCACGCGGTTCACAAGCAGTCTTCTCAGGCGATTACTCAGGTAGAGCAGCAGGAATATGCCCACCACCACGTAGAGAATCAGCCAAAGGCTTATGGTGATGTCTCCCAGCTGCAGCAGCGGGTATTCCAGGTAGCTTTTTACTCTCTCACCAATGGTTTGGATGGCCTTCATCAGCGTGGCTTATACAGCAAAGTTAATCAATTCCTGCATCATTTTTCAGGCTTTGGGGATTCCCGTATATTTGCAGGGTGCAAAGAAATATACTGCCTATGGCAACGCCCAAAGACAATTTGTGGTACAAAGATGCAATCATTTATCAACTGCATGTCCGCTCGTTTTACGACAGCAACGGGGATGGGATCGGGGACTTCAAGGGCCTGATAGAGAAACTGGACTATGTTAAAAAGCTGGGGGTCAATACCATCTGGTTGCTTCCATTCTATCCCTCCCCGCTCAAGGACGGCGGATATGACATCGCTGACTTCACGGACATTCACCCCGACTACGGCACGCTGGCTGATTTCAGGCGGTTTGTCCGGGAAGCCCATTCCCGTGGCCTGCGCATCATCACCGAGCTGGTGCTGAACCACACCTCCTCTGAGCATAAGTGGTTCAGGAGGGCACGGCAGGCCAAGCCGGGCAGTGCCTACCGCGACTATTATGTGTGGAGTGATCAACCCGACAAGTATGCCGACGCACGCATCATCTTCCAGGACTTTGAGGTGTCGAACTGGACATACGACCATGTGGCCGGGGCCTACTACTGGCATCGCTTTTACTCACACCAGCCCGACCTGAATTTTGACAACCCCAGGGTGCAGCAGGAGATATTCAGGGTGCTGGATTTCTGGTTTAAGATCGGGGTGGATGGCTTTCGGCTGGATGCTGTGCCATATCTTTACGAGAGGGAAGGCACCAATTGCGAAAACCTGCCTGAGACCCATGCCTACCTGAAAAAGCTGCGCCGCTATGTGGATGAAAAGTACGGC
>SKNE01000033.1 GCA_007120675.1 Bacteroidales bacterium | reverse complement strand
TTGGGGATGTAGGCAAAGGAGCCATCGCTGAAGACGGCCGAATTGAGGGCAGCAAAAAAATTGTCGGTATAGGGCACCACGGTGCCCATGTATTGTTTGATCAGATCGGGGTGCTTCTGCAGCGCCTCGCTGAAGGAGCAAAAGATGATCCCATGCTCAGCCAGGGTCTCTTTGAATGTGGAACCAACCGATACGCTGTCCATCACCGCATCCACGGCCACTCCCGCCAACATTTTTTGTTCGTTCAGGGGGATGCCCAGTTTCTCAAAGGTTTCCAGCAGTTCAGGATCCACCTCTTCGAGGCTGTCGTATTTTGGGCGCTTGCGCGGCGCAGAATAATAGATCAGGTCCTGGTAATTGATGGGGGGGTAGTCCACGTGGGCCCAGTCGGGCTCCCTGAGGCTTTGCCAGTGGCGAAAGGCCTTGAGGCGAAATTCCAGCATGAAGTCCGGCTCATTCTTTTTGGCAGAGATGAAACGGATGGTGTCCTCGCTGAGGCCAGGTGGCGCCTGGTCCATCTCGATATCGGTATAAAAACCGTACTTGTAGTCCGAACCACTGACTTCCTGAATGATGTCCTTGTTCTTGTCCGCCATCACAGATACTCCTGAATGTTGTTCCGGCCTTTGGGTGGGGCGCGAAAAATAGCCCTGGCCGGAACTGGTGTCACGTCAACGTTTTCTTTGCCGGACCAGCCGGGTGCCTTTGCGGCCTGGCTGGCTCAGCGGCTTTTGACCAAAGGCTAATTTAAAACGATTTTAAATTGCCTGCAAAGATAGGAAACCTCTGTGAAATAATTTCCTGGCCGAATCACAAAGATTCTTTGCCATGACCTTACAGCTGGTGGTTTTTCCACGGGAGGCCCTTGCATGAGAGTTAAACAAGCGGAAGCAGATTATGTTTTATGGCTGAAGCAGGCTGGTGTCGCCCACCATTTCCAGTCCAGCGGGCTGCCCGCTTCCCCTGAACAGCACACGCCGCTTCTTGTCCATGAGCACCACGTGCAGGCGGGCATTGACGCTTTCGTGAATGACCCTGTCCATTTGTCCCGCGTTGGGTGCTTTGAGGGCCCCTTTCCCCGCCGTACCTCCCTGTTTTTCACCCAGGATGTGCCACAGGTGATGCTTGTCTTCTATGCAGATGTCCACCTGCCCGTCCTCATGCGAAAGGTGTTTGATCCTGGCTCCCGTGTAGGTGGCAAAGTGGTATGCCTTTCCTTCCAGCAGGAAGAAGCCGAGGAATCCGGGGAAGCTCTTTCCGATCCACGGTATGCGGGCGATGGAGAGCATCAGTGATGTGTCGTCCTTCCCGAAATGGTTGCATTGGGACCAGATCCAGCTTTCCGGCATGGAGCTGCCCCAGTCCTTCTCCACATAGCCCTTGCCCCCGGTGAAGTCCATGCCCTGTCCGTTGAGCGAGACGCTTCCCGTGATCCCGTGGTTCATGCTCACCACGCCGTGGTAGCACTCCATGAAGGGCACATAGCGGTACCATCCCATGATGCCGGGCCGGCGAAGACTGACGGGGAAGCGTTGCTGGCCTGAGAAGTTCAGCTGGCCAGTAATTTCTTGTCCATCCTCTTTCACGTTCAGTGACAGGTGGTGATCGGAAAAAGAGCTGTCGCCCACACGGATGGCGAAGCGGTCGCTGGCGTAAGAGAACGCTTCCAGGGGGTAGCTGAAGTAGTGCGTCTCTCCTGTGTGTCCCGCAATCAGCTGGATAAAGGCGTGGGGTTTCCCCTTGTTCAGCGATATGCCGGGGATGACCGAGAGGCTTTGCCTGGCGGAGGCGTCCACCTGTTTGAAGTACCACCCTTCGAAATACTTTGTTCGCTTGTTCCTGCCCTGGAACCAGGGAGGGTTCCACACTTTTTTCAGATCATAGACTGAAGGCCACCGCAAAGGGGTGGACTGTAGTTGCTTGTAGGGAATGTCACGCATCATTTAGTCGTCCTCTTCCTCATCGGGCTGACTGACCAGCAGCTTAAATCCGCGGCCGTGGACGTTCAGGAGTTCGATATCCGGATCGTCCTTGAGGTATTTACGCAGCTTGGCGATGTACACGTCCATGCTGCGGGCATTAAAATAGTTGTCGTCCAGCCAAATCTTTTTCAGCGCTTCCGAGCGGTCCAATACATCATTGACCCGGTCGCAAAGCATCTTCAGCAGCTGGGCCTCCTTGGAGGTCAGCTTCAATTCACTGCCGTTTTGCTTCAGCGACTGGCGTGCATAGTCGAAGGTGTACCTGCCGATGCGGAAGAGGGTTTTGTCGGTGTCGCCGGTTTTCTGTGGGAAGGTCCTGCGGTAGATGGCGTTGATGCGCAGCAGGAGCTCTTCCATGCTGAAGGGCTTGGTCAGGTAGTCGTCCGCACCGATCTTCAGTCCCTCCAGGATATCTTCCTGCATGTTTTTGGCCGACAAAAACAGGATGGGTATTTTCTTGTCGATCTTCCGGATCTCCTTGGCCAGGGCAAAGCCGTCCTTCACCGGCATCATGACATCCAGGATGCAAAAGTTGAAGCTTTGCTCCAGGAAGGCTTCATAGGCTTGCTGTCCGTCCACACAAAGGGTGGTGGGAAAGCCTTTGGCCTCCAGGTAGGCTTTCAGGATGGTGCCCAAATTGGCGTCGTCCTCCGCCAGCAAGATCTTGATATCAGGTGTTTCCATAGCTATGCTTGTGTTGGTTTGTGATGGTCCGATCCGTTTCCGCTCCCGTCATAGCCAAAAGGGATGAAGACTGAAAAGCGGGAGCCTTTGTTGGGCTCACTTTCCAGCGAGACGTGACCGCCATGCTGTTCTGCAATGGCCTTCACATAGCTTAGGCCGAGGCCAAAGCCTTTCACGTCGTGGATATTGCCGGTGGAGACGCGGTAAAGGTTCTCAAAAATCTTTTTCTGGTTTTGGCGGCTGATGCCCACCCCCCTGTCCTGGACGTGCACCAGCACCCCATCGCTGGTGTTTTCGGTACTTACCGTGATATGGGGACTGGCGGGCGAATACTTGTTGGCGTTGTCCAGCAAATTGGAAAACACATTGGTGAGGTGCACCTTGTCGGCCCTGATATAGCAGTATTCGGCATCCAGCCGGGTTTCTATGGTTCCGTGCTTCGCTTTAACCTGCAGGTCAACTTTCCTGATGGCGTCACGGACCAGCTCATGGATGTCGGTACCGGTAACATTGAGCCTTATCCTGGCCTTTTCGATCAAAGCGGTTTGCAGGACCTTCTCCGTGAGCAGACCCAGGCGTTCGTTTTCTTCGTTGATGACATTGATATAGCTCTGGTAGAGTGTCTCTGACTTTTGCACGTCCTGGTCGCTCAGGGCCTGGCACGCCAGCGAGATGGTGGATATGGGGGTTTTCAGTTCGTGGGTCATGTTGTTGATAAAGTCAGTCTTAATCACCGACAGCTTCTTTTGCCGTATGATGGTAAAGATGGTGAAGCCAAAGGAGGAGATGATGATCATCAGCAACACGATGGAGGTGCCCAGCATGGCGTTCATCTGGGAAAGGATGTAGCGCTCCTGTTGAGGGAAGTGCAGGAGCAGGTACTCGGGGTTGACGAAAATGTCGTTGGGGAACAGGTGATAGGCGTAAGGGCTTTGCATCAGCTCCTGGGTGTGCACCCTGCTCCTTTCTGCCAGCATGGTGTGCTGCACCGGGTTATAGATGCCAAACTCGTATGGTGTTTTGATGCCCTGGCTTTGCAGCTCCTGGGTGAGCAATGAGTCCAGTGCGTGAATGCTTTCCTGGTCCGACAACTGAAAGCGGTAGCGACTGGAGAACAACTCGTCGAAGAGCTCGCTGATGATCTTGCTCCGTTCAAAGAAAGCACTCAGCGGATCTTGTGCAAAGGCGCTGCCTGCATCTGGCAGGTAGCCCGTTTCCGGCATGCGAAAGCCACTGCCCTCCATGATGGAGCTTGTATCAGTCACCGCCAGCTGCGGATCCCTGAACTGAAAACCGAAGTCCTGCCAAAACAGGGGGTAGCCACCCTCGCCGGAGAGCATTTGCTCCGACTGGCGTGCAAACATCTGGTTGTAGTGTACATAATTCAGGGAGTCCAGGATCCGGCTCAGCTGGTTAAGGTGCTGGTTCCTGTCCTGTTGCCGGATGATTTTCCTTGTCAGCTCGTATTTGTTGAACTTATAGATGGCCCTTGAGGCGGCTTCGCTGACCCCCCTGTCGAAGTTGACCTCCTTGATGGCCACGGCATTGCGTATCCAGTAGAGCTGGATGCCCAGGAGCCCCAGCAGGGAGATGCTGATGGCCACTATGACGGCAATGATAAAGTGTCTTTTCACCTGTTAGGTCATTAATTATCCGGCCGGACAAGGTTTTGGCCGGCCGGATAGTCGTTGGCAGCAATACAAAATTAAGGGGGATCGGGTGTGTTTCTGTTGCTTTAACACACTTTAACACCCCTTTAACGTTTTTTATTTTGTTGGGAGAGAGAGCGCTATGGTTTACCTCATCCGTTCTGCCACCCTTTGCCAGTCCACCAGCTTCCAGAACCCGTTGACATACTCGGGCCTGCGGTTCTGGTAGTCCAGGTAGTAGGCGTGTTCCCACACATCGCAGGTCAGCAGGGGGTGCTTCCCCTCTTTCATTGGGTTGCCGGCGTTGGCTGTCTGCACGATCTCCAGCTTGCCCTGCTGGTTTTGCACAAGCCACGCCCAGCCTGAGCCGAAGAGGGTGATGGCTGCCTGGTTAAACTGCTCGGTGAACGCTTCAAAAGAGCCAAAATCCGCGATGATGGCTTCCAGCAGCTTGCCCGTGGGTTCTCCGCCACCATTGGCCGAAAAGGATTCCCAGTAAAATGTGTGGTTCCACACCTGGGCGCCATTGTTGAAGATGCCACCACCGGCTTTCATCACGATCTCTTCCAGTGGCCTGTTTTCGAAGTCGGTCCCTTCGATGAGGTCATTGAGCTTTTTCACATAGGTCATGTGGTGCTTGCCATAGTGGTATTCAATGGTCTTTTTTGAGATGTAGGGCTCAAGTGCCTCGGGCGAGTAAGGTAATTTTGGCAATACGTGTGTCATACTACGGTTTTTTTGAGTGAATGGGTTGGACGAATGTATTAAAAAAACGGCGCATGCACAAGCCCGGGCAGCCAAGATTTTTGCCCTGGCTGTGCCCAAGGCGGCGAAAATATGTATCTTCACGCCGGCCAATTTGGAGCTTATGCTTAAACTGCCTGTTTTGTGAGTCTTTTTGCAACCCCTTCTTTTTTCACCTGGCTGAGCCTGGCCTGCCTGTGGTTTTCGCCGGCAACGCAGGCTCACGCGACACCACCTGCTCCGGCTGCCGGACCGGTGGAGATGAGCCTGGAGGCGGAGCGCGTCATGGAGGCCCTCCACCAGTTCGAATTCCCGCTGGCGGACTCCCTGTCAAGGGCCTTGCTGGAGCACCATCCTTCACACTACCTGTCGCACTTCGCCCGGGCCAATTATTTGTGGTATGTGATCATCACCCACGCCCACGGGGAGGTGTCGACCGAAGCCTTCAGCGGACACCTTCAAAGGGCCAGGGAGGATTTTGAGCATCGGCATCCGGGCCGGTTCACTGAAAAGGATGCCATGCTGCTCTTCCACGGGGTGATCATTCATGCCCTGAGCCTGCGCTACGACGCCATGGAGGGTCACGGCATGCGGGTGGCTGCGGCGGGTCGCCAGGCGGCGGGCTACGTAAGGTCCTCCCTGGGTCGCGAAACAGAGTACCAGGGCCTTTACCTGAGTGCCGGCCTGTACAATTACATGGTGGAGGCCGCCGGGGAAAGGTATCCGTTATTGCGACTGTATCGCCTCCTCTATCCCCGGGGCGACAAGGAGCTGGGCATCAGACAGCTGGAGTATGCAGCCGGACTGGAACACCCGGTTTGGTCCACCGAAGCGCGCTACTTCCTTTTGCGGATCTGGCTGGACATGGAAGCGGATGCCCGCAGGGCACTTCCCCACGCTGAATGGCTGGTGGCCCGGTACCCCGGCAACCTGATCTTTCATTATTACCACTACCAAACCCTGGTGGGCGCGGGTAAAAGCAGTGACCGGCTGCTGGAGAAAAGGGGGGAGATTGACCGCATCGCCCGGTCGCATGGCGGACTTACCGCTGCGCAGCGGGCACATTTCCTTGGGCTGATCAGTGAATGAATTGTCCGGGGAGACCCCCGCCATCCCCGGAAGGGAAAGGGATGACCCCGCGGTGGTGTTTCCCCGCCATCCCCGGAAGGGAAAGAGAAAACCCCCACGGCACTGATGCCACAGGGGTTTTGTGTACCCGGGGCCGGGATCGAACCGGCACGATATTGCTATCATTGGTGTTTGAGACCAACGCGTCTACCAATTCCGCCACCCGGGCAGTGGTTCGAAATTGAACCTTGTGGTTTGGGCGGACAAATTTAGCCATTTCATCTGTCATCACAAAAAAAAATCAATACGGGGCAGTGGCTGGCAGGCTGTCTGCCATTAATTGCTTAATTTTGTTGGACAGGGCGATCCGAAGCATGGGGTGTTTTCTGCCCGTAGCCGCATCAAGGCATTGATTCACAGACTTCAAAAAACTGATCATGGCTTCTGTAGTAAAGATCTTCTCTGGTTCTGCTTCCCGGGTGCTGGCAGAAAGAATTGCCGAACATTATGGCAAGCCCCTGGGCAAGGAGTTGATACAGCATTTTTCTGACGGGGAGTTTCAGCCATCTTTCGAGGAGACCCTTCGGGGCAATGATGTGTTCATAGTGCAGAGTACCAGTCCCCCGGCCAACAACCTGATGGAGCTGCTGCTGATGATCGATGCAGCACGCCGTGCCTCGGCCAAGCAGGTGGTGGCCGTGATCCCCTATTTTGGCTTTGCCCGCCAGGACCGTAAGGACAAACCCCGTGTGTCCATTGGCGCCAAACTCATCGCCAACCTTTTGACCGCTGCGGGGGTGAACAGGGTGATCACCATGGATTTGCACGCAGACCAGATCCAGGGGTTCTTCGACGTGCCGGTGGATCACATGTATGCCTCGGCGATCTTCGTTCCTTACCTCAAGCAGCTGGAGTTGCCCAACCTGGTGATGGCCTCGCCTGATACAGGGGGTACGCGCAGGGCAGGGGCCTACGCCAAGTTCCTCAACAGCGAGCTGGTGATCTGCTACAAGCAGCGCGAGAAGGCCAACGAGGTGGAGCGGATGACCCTCATTGGCGATGTGAAGGGGAAAGACGTGGTGCTGGTGGATGACATCATCGATACGGCGGGGTCCATCACCAGGGCAGGGGTGATGATGCTGGACAAGGGTGCCCGGAGCGTGAGGGCCGTGGTAACCCATCCGGTATTCAGCGGCAGGGCTTACAGCAGGATAGAAAAAAGCGTCTTCGAGGAGATCATCGTATCCGACACCATCCCGCTGAAAAGAGACTGTCCGAAGGTCACGGTGCTCAGCGCCTCCAAGCTGTTTGCCAGCGTGATTCAACGGGTGCACAACCATGAATCCATCAGCTCCCACTTTGAGTTTTCTACCATTTTGTGAGGTTTTCCTACTGATAATGCTTTCTTTTTCAGGTCAAAATCGTATCTTTGCCCCCTGATTTTTGGGGCTTGTTGCATTCAAGCCACTCATTCTCAAACCATTTAATTACAAAAACCCATGAAAAAAGTATCTGTGAGCGGTTCTCCCAGGGAGAACGTAGGGAAAAAAGATGCGAAAAGGCTGCGCAGGGAGGGCAATGTGCCTTGCGTAGTGTATGGGGGAAAGGAACAAATCCAGTTTTTCACTTCGGAGAAAAGCTTTAAGGACATTGTGTACACCCCCGATGCCTGTATTGTTCAACTCGACATCAACGGTAAGAAGATGGAGGCGATCCTTCAGGACATACAGTTCCATCCTGTTACCGATCGCATATTACACGCCGATTTCCTGGAGATCTTTTCCGACAAGCCGGTGAAGATGTCCACCCCCATCAAAATTGTTGGAGACAGCCCCGGTGTGATCGCGGGCGGCAAGATGCTCATCAAGCGCCGTCGCCTGGATGTGCTGGCCTTGCCGGACAAGCTGCCTGCTGAGATCGACATTGACATCTCCGCCCTGGAGATTGGCGATTCGGTCGTTGTGGGAGAGCTTTCGCTGGAGGATGTGCAGTTTGTGGATCCTGAAAACGCAGTGGTGGTTCTCGTCAAGTCGGCCAGGGCCGCCATGATGGCACCGGTTGACCTGGATGAGGAAGAAGGCGAAGAAGGCGAAGCCGCTGAAGGAGAAGGTGAAGGCGAAGCCGCTGCCGGAGAAGGCGAAGAAGCGCCCAAGGAGGAATAAGCAGGCGCAATGCATTGATACGGGCCGGTTTCGTGGAGGAGACCGGCCTTTTTTACAGGGTTCAACCAAATGATGCCTGAACAATGAAGTGTTTGATAGCCGGACTGGGAAATATTGGGCCGGACTACGCCGGCACCCGTCACAACATCGGATTCATGGTGCTTGACCACCTGGCCGCCAGCCGCGGACTGAGCTTTGAGCCTGCCCGCTATGGCGACAAGGCCGTTTTCCGTCACAAGGGCAGGATCTTTCACCTGCTAAAGCCCTCCACCTTCATGAACCGCAGCGGACGCCCCGTGCTTTACTGGCTGAATAAGGAGAAGATCCCCCTGGAGAACCTGCTGGTGGTCACCGATGATGTGGCCCTTCCGCTGGGGCTGCTGCGCATGCGGCCCAAAGGGGGTTCCGGGGGACACAACGGGCTTACCGACATCATCGATCACCTGCAAAGCCAGGCTTTCGCCCGCCTTCGTTTTGGCATCGGTAGTGACTACCCCGCCGGCTTTCAGTCGCAATATGTGCTGGGCAAGTGGACCGGCGAGGAGTTGGAAGTGATCGAACCGAAAATCGAAATGGCCGGGGAGATGGTGATCAGCTTTGGCTTGCAGGGGGTGGCTCAAACCATGAACCAGTATAACCGGAGACAAAATCCCGGCTGAGCACCGCTTGCTTATGGCGGTGCGGCTCTTCGGCACCGCCGGGATGCCGGCTGTTGATCGCGGCCCTTCGGCACCGCGGGGATGCTGGCTGTTGATCGCGGCCCTTCGGCACCGCCGGGACGTTGCCTGTTGATCGCGGCCCTTCGGCATCGCCGGGACGCCGGCTGTTAAGCCCGTCCCTTCGGTCCCGCCGGGATGCCGGCCGGCCAGCGCGCCGCCCCTTGCCGGTAAACTACACGATGTCTTTGATGAACTTCTGCTCCCGGGCACGCCCCTCCTCATACATCCTGATCCACTGGATGAGTCCCATGATGGCCAGCACCAGGAAGACGCTAAACTGAAAGCTGGTGAAGACCAGTCCCTTGATAAAATACAGGGGGATGGAGATGATGTTCCCGATGATCCAGTAAATCCAGTTCTCGATTTTTTTACGGGCCATGTACCACATGCCTATCAGGAAGATGGAGGTGGTGAAGCTGTCCACATACGGGATGTACGACTGCATGTACTGGCTGTCGTCTCGCTTGAAGAGGTAGATGAGTAGGAAGATGATGACGTAAAGCAGCGGAATCATGGCGATGCCCAGGGCCTGCTGCCTTTTTGTGTTCCACCGTATGGGCCGCACGCGCTGCTGATCGTCGCGGCGGGTCCACATATACCACCCATAGATGCTCATGCTGGTGTAAAAGATGTTGATGCCCATGTCTGCGTAAAGCTGAATGGTATAACAGATGTAGACGTAGATGACGGTGCTGACGATGCCGGTGGGGTAAACAAGCAGGTTGGCCTGCCGCGCGAACCATACGCTGAGGATGCCAAAAACCACGGCCACCAGCTCCAGCCAGCTGCTTTCCATCATGTTTTCATAAAAAAGCTGGAAAAACCCATTCAGAAGCATCCGCTCATCCCTTTCATTAACAGATTCGTATCTCTACTGTTGTGCTGCCGTGTGCAAATCCATTGCTGCCTTACCAGGGCGCTGCTGCACACCAGATTTTAACCCCTATGGGTGTGCTGCCGTGTGCAAGGCCACCCTTTCCACCCCATTGGCTGCA
>SKNE01000053.1 GCA_007120675.1 Bacteroidales bacterium | reverse complement strand
CGCCGGGTGCGATGCCCGTGCCCGTTCCCGCGGCCCCTGTTCCGGCCACGGTGCCTGCACAGTGGGTGCCGTGACCCTGGAGGTCCATCGTGTTGTGGCTGTTGTTCACAAAGTTATATCCAAATCCGGGGTAGTCGGGGTGCTCCCACATATTGTCGGTGATATCCAGGTGGTTGTAGTTGATGCCCGTGTCCATCACGGCTACGATCACCTCTTCGCCGGTATAGCCCAGGTCCCACACCTCATCGGCATTCACCAGGGTCACATTCCAGGCCAGGTTGGGGGAGGTGGCTGTGCGGTCGTTCTCAATGACATACATGCCCTGCCGCGAGTCGTCGGTCATCAATACCTGCCGCACCTGGTCGTAATCCAGACGAGCCAGGTCCTTGCGGCTGGCAAGCTCCTGGACCACCGCGGGGGACACCTGCGCATTCACCAGGTTGCCCACCCAGAAAGAGCGGATGTTCTTTACCTGGCCGGCAGCCTCCATGGTCTCCAGGTAGGCAATCAGGTCGGCCTGCTGTGCGGCGCTGAATTGTTTTAGCTCGGACACCACAAACTGGCGCCGGTCGTCAGAACTCCTGATGGCCCGGCTCTGCTGATACAGATGCTGGCTGTCGTATTGCTCCACCAGGCGCATGTTGACAGAAATGAATTCTTCGGCGCTGCGCTCTGTCAGAGCCGCCTGCAGCTCAGGAGTTACCTCTGGCTGGGCATGGGCGCCGGGTACGATCATCAATGAGATGAAAAACAGAAACAGAAAGTAAGACTTCCTCATAGGCATAAGAAAAATGGGGGTTGATAAAACATGGGAAAATTGCAAAGTCCACAAAAATAATGAATTCAGCCTTACCTGCTGCACCGGCAATACGTGTTGTCAAAAGATGCCGGTGGTTTCCACAACATGGAAAGCAAACAGTTGACAAAGGGTTCAGGCCTTGTCAGTACCTACTGTCAGAAAGGCAAAGATTAACGATTTTTAACAGCCAGGTGTGTTTTGAGGTCCTGTTAATGAGCCCTATTCCTTGTGATGGGTCTGCCTGCCGGGACATTTGTTTGGTGGAAAAAAACGGTAAGTGCGGGAGGGGAATTGGTCAATGAGCCATCCCACAAAAATCAATTATATTTGTGGACCAAAAAATCAGCGTTATTCATTTCATCCCATTTTTCAACCGATTTTCACAACTCAAAAACCTTTATGATGCATTACACTTACCGTTACTTGCTGTTTCTACTGTTGCTTTTATTGCCTTTGGCACAGCTCTTTGCTTCCAGCTACGAAGTGAAGCGCGGGGAACGTCCGCCCATCCGCTTTGAGGAGGTCAGTCCCAATGACTATGATCCTGGTATCCTCATCATCAAGTTTGCCGATGAGCTGGAGGGACACCTGGCAGAAAGTCCTGTCGGCCTGGATGACCAGGGCCAGGTTTTGTTCAGGCTGGACCAGGTGGACCGTCTGAACGTAGAATATGGCGTGCGATCTGCCCGCCAGCATTTCCTTTCGCCCGCCCTGGGCAATACCTTCACCGAGAGGCATAAGGCGTGGGGTTTTCATCTCTGGTATCGCCTGGAGGTGGATGAGAAGACCGATATCGTGACCATGATGCACGATTATCAGCGTCTGGCAGATGTGGTGATTGCCGAACCCTCCTTCCGCAAGGAGCTCATTGGCAGCCACGATGACTCAGACTTCATTCCACTGGAGCGCGATGACAACGGCGATGGCTGGATCCCCAATGATCCCCAGTTTGGTTCCCAGTGGCACTACCATAACACCGGACAGCAAAACGGTACGCCGGGTGCGGATATCAGCCTTCCCCAGGCATGGGACATTGAGAAGGGGGATACCCTGGTGATTGTGGCCGTGGTGGATGGCGGGATCGATTATAACCATCCCGACCTGGCAGGCAATATGTGGTACGGCATCGGGTACAATTTTGCTTATGACAGTCCGAACATCGAGCCCCACAACCACGGCACCCACGTAGCCGGTACGGTGGCTGCGGTGAACAACAACAACGTGGGCGTGTCGGGAGTGGCCGGCGGCTCGGGCAACGACGACGGGGTGCGGCTGATGTCGGCCCAGGTCTTCGCAGCCAGCACCAACGGGGGCTTTCACCTGGCACCGCTGTGGGCGGCAGACAACGGGGCCGCCATATCGCAGAACAGCTGGGGCTATACCTCGGCCAACTACTATGAGCAGAACGTGCTGGATGCCATCGACTACTTCAATGAAAACGGAGGTGGTGAAGCCATGGAGGGCGGTATCACGATCTTTTCGGCGGGTAACAGCAACACTTCCGATCCGCGTTATCCCGGATACTACTCCGGCGCCTTTTCGGTGGCGGCCACCAACAACCAGGATGTGAAAGCCTGGTATTCAACTTTTGGTGACTGGGTGGATGTGTCGGCCCCGGGCGGTGAAACCAATACGGTGACCCAGCGTGGGGTACTCAGCACGCTGAACAACAACTCTTACGGCTACTACCAGGGCACCTCCATGGCCAGTCCCCACGTATCGGGCATCGCAGCCCTGATGCTGTCGCGGGTCTACGGTGAGCTGGATGCCGAGGATGTGGCTG
>SKNE01000129.1 GCA_007120675.1 Bacteroidales bacterium | reverse complement strand
GCCTTGGCATAAAATATGGACCTTCATCGCCATCCCGGCGATCATGCTGCTGTATTTCAACCAGGCGGCCAACTGGCACTACCACATCACCGAAGAGGGCATCGTGGTGCAGCACGCCCACCCCTTCTCCAACAACATGATTCCTGGCACTCCTTACCAGGATCACGAGCACAGCGATTTTGAATACCTTGTCCTGGCGCAGGTGATGCATGCCGTTGGACTGGTGATGATGATCCTCCTTGTGCTGGGCCTATGGCTGAACAAACGGCCCAGGGTACTCCTGCAGCCCCAAAGGGCCTACCACACACCCTTCCCCACAGACCCCAACCCCACCAGGGGACCTCCCTCGAAACTTGCTTAAACAGCCTGCCGGTCGCAATCCCCAACGTACCCGGAACCAACATGTCCAGAAATCAACAATGTCTGCACCCGGGTAAACTGAAGGTTGATCAATAAAGGGATTTAGGCACCGGTATACATTTTAATTAGCGGGGTTTATAAATCTAAGCAGTTAACGGGTGTGAAAAAGAACGAGTCTCCCAAAGCAAGTGCCAGAACGGGGCCAACGGGACCATTGCACCGTGCTGCATAACAAGCAATGACAAACAATGAAAACATATATGCCTGTTTTTCTATCCTTCCTTCTTTCCCTGTCACTGATGGCTGGTGAGATGGAGCAACAACGTCCGGCCACTGATGCCAACGTCTTCGGACACGTCATCGATGCCGAGACAGGTGAACACATCCCTTTTATTAACATCATCGTTGAAGGCACCCGCATCGGTACCATTACCGACGCTTCCGGCCATTACCTGCTCACCAACCTGCCTGTGGGTGAGCACCGCCTCGTGGTGCAGGGAATGGGCTATGCCACGGTCACCAAAGAATTCGTGGCCCAGGCCAACAGAACCATCGAAGTGGACGTGGAGGTACCACCCACCGCCCTCGACCTGGCTGAAGTGGTCTTCACCTCCTCCCCCACCGGCAGCGGCTTCCGCTACCAACCCGACCAGGCGTTTGTGGGAGAGGCCCTGCAGCGCCGCAGCGAAGCCTCCTTTGGTGAAATGCTCAACGGTGAAGCTGGGGTCAACATGCGCTCGTTCGGCTCGGCCCCCTCCAGGCCGGTGATCCGGGGACTGGATGGTGACCGTATCCTGGTCTTGCAGAATGGCGAACGGATGGGGGACATCTCAGAAACCTCGGCCGACCATAGCATTTCACTGGATCCGCTGGCTGCCAGCCGTCTGGAGGTGGTCAGGGGACCGGCAAGCCTCCTCTACGGCTCCAGCGCACTGGGTGGCGTGATCAACCTGATCACCACAGACATCCCTGACGACTGGGATTTGGGCGCTTCTGGCGTGCTTTCCGCCCAGGGAGCCACGGTGAACGACATGGGGGCCGGTTTTGCCAGGTACACCCACGGCAATGAGAACAACGCCTTCACCGGACGATTCTCCTACCGCCAGGCAGGCGACATCCGCACACCGGAAGGACGAATAAACAGCACGGCCATGCGCAACCTAGATGGGGCCCTCGGTGCCGCATTCCGCGGTGAGAATATCCAGGGAGGGGTCAGCGCCTCCTTCACGGACCAGCAATTTGAGATCCCGGAATCAATGGATGATGACGAAAAAGTGGAGATCCGCATGCAACGCCAGGGTCTGCAGGGAAACTTCAGCAGGGAGCGCGGGGGACTGTTCGATAGGGCCCAGCTGCGTTTCAGCGCCAACCGCATGTTCCAGCAAGAGATCGAACTGGAACTGGAAGAGGATGGCCAATGGGACGAAGATGTGGAGCTTGAATACGAAAAGTACTCCTTCAGCTCAACACTTACCCTGCAACATAAGCCGGTGGGGGTGGTGGACCGCGGTGCAGTGGGATTCAATGTATTTGGACATAACCTGGATGTGGGTGGCGACGAGGCCTACACCCCTGGCGAACGGAGGTTCTCCATGGCGGTGTTTACCTTCCAGGAGATGCCCCTGACCAACCGTTTCAGGCTGCAGGCTGGCATCAGGCTGGACTATCAGCATACCGCGGCACTGACCAATGAGCTCTTTCCCACCATCGACAAGTCACGTAACGCATTCAACTATTCTGGCTCCATCGGCCTGAACTACCGTCCGGCCGAAGGTTGGGAAATCGGTGGTCAGCTGGCCCGGTCACATAGAAACCCCATCATTGAAGAATTGTATGCCGACGGACCTCACCTGGGTGCCGGGGTGTACGAAATTGGTGACCCCGACCTCAAAGATGAGATCGGCCACGGGGGAGACCTCTTCGTGAACTACCGCAACAACCGCCTGCGCGTGGAGCTGGCTGGCTACGTGAACCATTTTCTGAACTTCATCATCTTTCAACCCACCGGACTCCTCGACGAAGACTCCGGCTATCCCATCTTCGTTTATGAAGGGGACGAAGCCCGGCTTTTCGGCGGCGAGCTTATCCTGAACTACCAGGCCACTGATCGCCTCTCAATAACACTGGGCACCGACTACGTAAATGGACAACGTACTGGCAACGGCAGTGAATACCTGCCCTTCATCCCGCCCTTCAGGGCCTCCGCAGGCATGGAGTACGACTTCGGAAGCTT
>SKNE01000074.1 GCA_007120675.1 Bacteroidales bacterium | reverse complement strand
TTGTCCTTGTGCTCAAGCAGTATCTGCTTAGCCCGCTCATAAGCCTTCTCTATGAGGGCACTCACCTCCTCATCAATACGCTGTGCTGTCTTCTCCGAGTAAGGCTTGGTAAAGGTATATTCATTCTGACCGCTGGAGTCGTAATAGCTTATGTTTCCGATCTTCTTGTTCAGTCCGAAGTAAACCACCATGGCATAAGCCTGCTTGGTGACTTTCTCCAGGTCATTCAGCGCGCCGGTGGAAATTTCACCAAAAATGATGTCCTCTGCAGCCCTGCCGCCAAGGGTGCTTGTGATCTCGTCAAACATCTGCTCATAAGTGGATATCTGCCGTTCCTCGGGCAGGTACCATGCAGCCCCAAGGGCTTTTCCCCTGGGGACAATGGTCACCTTGACCAGCGGATGGGCGTGCTTTAGCATCCAGCTCACCGCGGCGTGGCCGGACTCGTGGTAGGCTATCACCTTCTTTTCATTGGGGGAGATGATCTTGTTCCTCTTTTCTAGCCCACCAATGATACGGTCCACGGCATCAAGGAAGTCCTGCTTTTGAACCACCTTCTTGTTGCGACGGGCGGCAATCAATGCCGCCTCATTGCACACATTGGCAATATCGGCCCCGCTGAATCCGGGAGTTTGCTTGGCAAGGAAACTGGCATCCAGACCTTTCTCAAGCTTCAGAGGCTTCATGTGAACCTGGAAGATGGCCTCCCGCTCCGTCAGGTCAGGCATCTCCACGTGGATCTGACGGTCAAAGCGGCCGGCACGCATCAAGGCACGGTCCAGTATGTCAGCCCTGTTGGTGGCAGCCAGGATGATCACCCCCATGTTGGTGCCAAAGCCGTCCATCTCCGCCAGCAGCTGGTTGAGTGTATTCTCCCGCTCATCATTGGATCCGGTCACGGGATTCTTTCCACGGGCCCGTCCAATGGCATCAATCTCATCGATGAATACAATGCAGGGGGCCTTCTCCTTGGCCTGCTTGAACAGGTCCCGCACCCTGGAGGCACCCACCCCCACAAACATTTCAACAAAGTCTGATCCGCTGAGGGAGAAGAAGGGCACCTGTGCCTGGCCGGCAACGGCTTTGGCCAGCAGTGTCTTACCGGTCCCGGGGGGACCGACAAGGAGGGCCCCCTTGGGAATCTTACCCCCAAGCTCCGTGTACTTCTTCGGGTTCTTGAGGAAATCGACGATCTCCATCAGCTCTATCTTCGCCTCCTCCAATCCGGCAACATCCTTGAAGTCAATATTCACATGGGTGTCTTTGTCGAACAGGGTGGCCTTGGACTTGCCAATATTGAACATCTGTCCCCCAGGCCCGCCGCCCGAGGCCATGCGGCGCATGATGAATATCCAGAAGGCAATCAGCAAGCCGATGGGTAACAGCCAGCTCAGTATGTCTGTCCCCCAGCTGCGACGCGTCTCGGGGTATACAGGAAAACGATCGGCGGCAGGCCACTCACCCTGGGTGTCGCGGATCAGCTTCTCGAAATTCTCCACTGAAGCGATCTGAAACACATAATGGGGCCTGGCCGCATCACCCAAGCCCCTGCCATGATCAGCGTCATCATAACGTTCCTCATGGAGGCGGTCTTCTTTGATGTACACCTCCACGGTTTCCTGGTTGATGATCTTCAGCTTCTCAATGTCGCTGCCCCGCTCAGGATCCCAGACAAGCATTTCATTCTCAAACCGCATCTGGGAGATCTCAACCGCAGAGCCGCCCCAGTTGAAAAACTGGATGCCGATGAATATGGCGGCCAGTATGGCATATATCCAATAGAAACTGAAGCCGGGCTTCTTTCCCCCCTTATTGCCGCCAGGATCTTTACCCGGGCCCTTCCCGTCCGCCCTTCTTGGTCCGCCTCCCCCCCCGGGAGAAGGATGACCGGGCTTGCCAGGTATGTTCTTTTCTTTCGTCATTTTCAATCAACCAAATAAAACAATTTACCCTTTCAGACGCTCCATGGGCACATCGGCCCAAAGCTCTTCAAGCTGGTAATGGCGCCTCACGGGCTCCTGGAATACGTGTACCACCACATCCAGGTAATCCATCAAAATCCACTCCCCGTTCACGTAACCCTCACGCCTGGCAGGCTTGATGCCTGTCAGCTTATTCACCTCCTCCTCAACGGATTCAGCGATGGCGGCCACATGCGTACGGGAGTTTCCGTGGCAAATAATAAAAAAATCACACACAGTAGAGTTGATCTTTCCCAGGTTCAGGCTGACAATCTCCAGCCCCTTTTTCTCAAGGATGCCTTCTACAACGGCATCCGCCAAAACAACCGAAACATCCTTTACTGATTTCTTTTTTCCCATTCGCTATATTTTGCTGCGTCATTCTATCCTGCAAAATTAATGATTTTTAGCCACAAAAGGTTCAATGAACAAGAGATGGGATGGGCTGTTTTGCCTATTTTTGTCCACATGGCAGGAAAACGGACAAAACAGAAGCATCTCTTCGTTGAGGAGGTTGCATCAACCAACCGCACCCTCTGGCAAATGCTGGATGCCGGCCAGGCACTTGAGGAGCCCTTTGTTCTGCAGGCCGCCTGGCAATCAGAAGGAAGGGGACTGGGAGACAACGCCTGGCACAGTGAA
>SKNE01000180.1 GCA_007120675.1 Bacteroidales bacterium | reverse complement strand
CGCTTCTCGAAACGGGAACGGGTATAGACAGCATACCACCGCTTGTCCTTCTCCGCCAACGTGTATTGTTGTGCCTGCTCTGTTTCAGACATAGGCCTTCATTTGTCAAAAGAACAACAATTTCACCCCCGACCCTACGATCACCGCCACCAGCACATAGCGCACAAAGGAGGGACCCCAGGCCACCGACCACTGGCTGGCGAACCAGGCACCGATGGCGTTGCCTATGGCCAGCACCAGTCCCACGCCCCAGTTGACGTGCCCCATCCACAGGAATACACCCAAGGCGAAGGGGGTGAATATCAAATTGATGAACACCTTCAGGGCGTTGGCCCGCACCAGGTCGTAGCCGGCATTGAGCACCAGGGCCGACAAGAGGAAGATGCCAACCCCTGCCTGGATGTAGCCCCCGTACATCCCCACAAGGAAAAAGACCAGGAACCGCAGGGAGGGACTGTGTCCCACCTCCGACATGTCCTTGCCCTCCAGCCACTGCCTGGGTTTAAGCCACAGGGGGATGAGCATCACCAGCAACACCACCGCCACCGATATTTCCACCGCCCGGGGACTGATACCCGATACGATGTAGGCCCCGGCGATGCTGCCCAGGATGGAAGGCAGGGCCAGCTCCAGGCCCATGCGCACATCCAGCATCCCCTTGCGGTAGTAATTGCCGGCACTCACCAGGTTCTGGAACAGTATGCCGATGCGGTTGGTGCCGTTGGCCACGTGGGGCGGCAGCCCGATGAACATCAAGATGGGCAGGCTGATCAGTGAGCCGCTGCCCGACAGGGTGTTGATAAAACCGGTGAGTATGCCCACCACAATGACCAGAACGATGTTTTCCCAGCTCAATAGCATCACCAAACCCCTTTAAACCTTGCTGACCCGCTGCACCATGTTCCGGATGATCTCGATGGCCACGTGGTTTTCTCCTCCCTGGGGGACGATAATGTCTGCATAGCGCTTGGTGGGTTCAATGAACTGCAGGTGCATGGGCTTCACGAACCGCTCATAATGGTTGAGCACGTCAATGAAGGAACGTCCCCGCTCTTCGATGTCGCGCTTGATGATGCGCATCAGGCGGTCGTCGCCGTCGGCATCCACAAAGATCTTGATGTCCATCCGTTCGCGCATCCGCTGGTTGGACAAGATGAGGATTCCCTCTATGATGACCACCTCCCGTGCCTGGACGGGAATGGTCTCTTCGGCCCGGGCGCAGGTCAGGTAAGAATAGATGGGCATGGGGATGGTCTGGCCCTCCCGCAGCATGTCCAGGTGTTTCACCAGCAGGTTGAATTCAATGGCGCTGGGGTGGTCAAAGTTGATCTTTGCCCGCTCTTCGGCGCTTAAGTGGCCATTGTCTTTGTAATAGGCGTCCTGTGAAATGACGGCCACACACTCCGTGGGCAGCTCCTCTACGATCTTGCGCACGACCGTGGACTTTCCTGATCCGGAACCTCCGGCAATCCCAATGATCAGCATAGGGGTCTTTTTTTTGTAAAAGTAGCATTTTTTAAAAAGCCGGAAAACGTGGATCCCTTATCTTTGCGGGAAACCAATACCTGGGAGGATGATCAAGCCATTTAACTTTCATACCCATTCGGCCTATGATGACGGGAAGGAGACCCTGGAGGATTACGTGAAAGCGGCGGTGGACAAAGGCTTTGCCGCCATCGGATTTTCCGGGCACTCCCCACTGCCTTTTGACAACGAGTGGAGCATACAGAAGTCAGACTATGCCGACTACCTGGCAGAGGGGCGTCGGCTGAAGGAGAAGTATAAGGACCACATTCCCGTTTACCTGGGACTGGAGATCGATTACGTGCCGGGCCATTCGGACCGCTTCAGCGACTTCGTGGAGGGGGCCGGACTGGACTACTGCATTGGTTCGGTTCACCTGGTGATGAAGCCCGGCAGCAAGGACCCCCGGGATATTTGGTTCATCGACGGTCCGCGGGAAGGCTACCTGGAAGGGATTGACACCATTTACGGCGGCGATGCCCGGGCAGCGACCGAGGCCTATTATGCCCAGCTGCGGGAGATGGTAATCACCCAGCGACCCGACATCATCGGGCACCTGGACAAGGTGGCCATGCACAGCAGGGGAGAGGTGATCGACACCAATGCCGGCTGGTACCGGGATGCGGTGAACGACCTGCTTGATGCCATTGCCTCTGCAGGGACGATTGTGGAGGTGAATACGCGGGGCACCTATACCGGGAAAAGCGAATACTACTACCCCGAAAAGGCCATTTTGGCACAGTGCCTTCAGAAGGAGATCCCCGTGATGGTCAACTCCGATGCACACCACCCGTTGCAGCTGGACAAGGGGTTTAATGAGGCCGTGCACCTGCTTCAGTCCATGGGGTTCAAACGCATGCGCACCCCCTTCTTTGACGTATCGTTGAGGTGAGGCCGGCTGGTTGACGGCCTGGTGTGATAAAGGCAACAAAGCATTGGCCAATGAGGGGTGGCCGCTTTTGATGATCAAAAACCCGACACATTGATAATCGGAGTGGCTGGTATTCGGGGTGAGCTAACCACGAAAGCACCAGACAACCCTTCTATGTTCCTGACAGTCCTGAGTGCTTCAGCGGCTTCAGTGATGT
>SKNE01000061.1 GCA_007120675.1 Bacteroidales bacterium | reverse complement strand
TCGGCCGCAGGCAAAAAGTCAGGCGGACTAAGGATCACCAGGTCCCTGGCCTGCAGTCCGTGCAGGTCCTGGTTTGGGATCGCCCCATGAAGCAACGGCTCAAGGAAGCTGCTGCCGTCAAAGGCCACGAACTCACGCAGGATCTCACCGGACTGGCGGAACCGTTGAACGCTGCCCTGCTGGCTGCTTTGCTGCTGAACGATGTTAAAGCGGTCGCTCACATCCCAGACCTGCACCCCGCTGCCGGCGCCTGAAAGCACGTATTCAACCATCTTGTCCGCCCCCAGGTGGTCCACCTGGCGAAAAGCCATCTGTCCGCCGGAAAAAACCAGCTGCCTGTCCACATTCACAGCCAGGTAGTTGAGCCAACCCCTGGTGCCGGAGCCCGGCCGGTTGTATTGCAGGCTCACCGTGAGCTGGCTGTCGTGGTCCGGGTAAAAGGGCATGAAGTCATTGTTGACGCGGACAAAAAAACCTTTATCGGCATCCACTGTGGCTGCCTGTATGGGCACCTGCTGCTGCTGGCTGCCGATCCCGATGGTGAAGGTGCTTTGTATGGGTGAGCGGGCGGCCAGGTAGTACTCCAGGATGGCCGGCGCGCTGGTGTCCATGTTCGGAAAATCAAAGCTGAACTGCCGGCCCAGGGTGGCGTCAAACACCTCGCCAAACCATACCCTCCCGCTGCCAAGCAGGTTATCCAGGTCGCGCTGGTGCAGGGCATAATCGCGGAAGGTGCTCACTTCGTGGGTGGGCGTGTCGCCGGGGTTCTCGCGGACACCGATCCGTTTGCCCTGACCCTGGTCGGTGGTCAGGAAATAGCAGGAAGCGGTGGCGTAGAGGTGCATGCGGTGGCGGAACACATGGTTGCCGCCGTCACCCTCGCCTTCATCGCCCGTGGCCTCCAGCTGCTCGGCATGCCAGGTGTTGGGTGAGCGGCCGTAGAATAGTATGTAGTCGTCCGCACCAAAGGTGCCGCTCCCCTGCCCTGAAACATAAATGGCGTTCTCCTTCAGATCGTCAATCACCGCTTCCGAATTGGCCTCGGGAAGCATCCCGCTGCCGTTGCCAAAAAGGCGAAGGTGCTGACGCTGAACCGTCGAAGGGTTGATCCCCAGCTCCTGAAGATCCTCATAACCAAGACGGTGTATGCCGGTCTCCTCCACACACAGCTTGTACCAGCTGCCCTGGGCAAGCACGCTGCTCTCCGCATAGTGCGCAGAGGCAGGATGGGACAGCCCCGGGTCGTAGGCCAGCTCCTCTGTCAGGCTGAAGCCGGCCAGCTTCTCATAACGGTCCGACTGCGCATCATACCTGAAGGGAAAGACCGTCACGACGGTGTAGCGGTCCTTTCGGGCCATTTGGGTCTCATGTATCACACGCACGCTGCCGGGGAAGAAGTCCGATTGACGCAACAGCTCGTCCTCCCGGTCAGACACTGGGACAAAAGAGGTCTCCTCCAGGCGGAAAGAGTGGGAAAAATGGGGCACGGACTCACGGACACGGTGCTGAACCACCGGCACATGGGGCAGGCTGTCGGTGTAACGGGCCGAACGGAAATGAAGCGACTCCAGGTACTCCTCCTCGCTGACGGGGTAAAGCAAGGGCTCTGTCCACTGCAGATGCCATTGCCTGCCCCCGCCCCTGCTTTCGGAAGCGAAAAGGATAAGCAATCCAAGCAGTGCAGGCAGTATAAGGGGGGTAAGCAGATTTCTGTTCATAAACAAACCCATTCTTTCAAAGCCACCGGTTAGTGAACCACAACCGCTCAAAAAAGACCGATGTTCCAAAGCCCAGGGGTGGATGTGCAAAGGCACGGCCCGTGGCCCTGTTGCGGCAATTTTCCAGGGACAGCCGGCAGCTCGTCTCAGAAAAAAACGAAATTAGCGCTGGGATATTTTTTAGACAACAGTTATATTTGTTCACGCGTTTCGTTCGTTAGTTAAGCAATGGGAAGATCAGTGAAAACAGCTGGAGATGAAATACGCAGGGCAGTGAGCAGCCTGTTGCTGGTGCTTCTCGTGTGCTCCGCCACCCATCTTGTGCAGGCACAGGATCCTGTTTTTTCACAGTTCTATGCTGCGCCCATCTACCTGAACCCGGCTTTCGCCGGATCCACCAACTGCTCACGCATTGCCAGCAGCTACAGGCAGTTGCGCGGCCCGGAGAATTTCCACACACTGAACTTGTCCTACGACACCTATTCAGAAGCCCTGCAGGGGGGCATCGGACTGATGGTCACCAGCGATTTGAACAATTTGGTTACCAGGAGAAATACCATTGGCGGCTTTTATGCTTACCGGCTGCCCCTGCGCCGAAATGTCAACATCCACTTCGGTATCCATGCGGCCTACCTGCGCAATGACACCAACTGGGACAAGTTCGAGTTTCCCAATCCCAACGAGCCCCCCCCCGACCGCACCTTCGACCATGCCATGGACTTTGCTTCCGGCATCCTGCTGCTTACCCCGGGCTTCTACGGGGGATTTGCCGTGCACCACATGAACCGTCCCGATGTGAGCCTGGTGACCTTTCCCGATTCAGACATCAACCGCCTGGCCACAAAATATACCGGGCATTTCGGCCTCTATCTTGAGCCGTGGCAAAGGCCCGGGGTCGGT
>SKNE01000054.1 GCA_007120675.1 Bacteroidales bacterium | reverse complement strand
CTGCAGGAATTTGCGTATGGCCGGCCGCAACAGGCCGTCCCCCTTACCATGCAGTATACGCACTTGCGGAACGCCCAGCAGGTAGGCATCATCCATATGCGACTGAAGCCGCTGCAGGGCCTCGTCAACCCGTGCGCCGCGAAGGTCGATGTCCGGACTGAAGGCAGCGGCCTTTTCGTTGATGTCGAAGGGCAGACGTGATTTTTTGGTGCCAATCCTGGTCTGCGGCACACTGGACTTTTTCAGCTTGGTCAGCTCTTCCATCCCAATGCGCAGCTGTATGCTGCCAAAAGCCACCAGCGCCTTCTTACCAGAGATATCCATCACCTCTCCCGGTGTCTCCTGGCCTTTTATTTTGACGCTGTCACCCACGCCAATGGGGCCGCTGTCCGTTTGCATCTCCTTGCGGGGTGGCTTCTCCCTGGCCTGTTTCTTTTTTTTCTCTGCCTGTTTTTGGGGCGGAGGACCCTGACCAAGCTGGTCATCCTGCTCCCTGGTGTATTCACCCAGCTCGCGGCGGACCTCCCTGGTGCGTTCCTTTTCCGCCCCGGCCTCCTTGATCTCCCGGATGGTTTTTTCTATTGCCTTGTTTGCCCCGGCCAGGATGCCCTTGGCCTCGCGACGTGCCTGGTTGAGGATCTCATTTTTTCTTTCCTGGAGCTCATCGCGCAGCGTTTCGTACTTGTCAACCATTTCGGCCAGGAAATTGTCGGCATGCCGCAGCTGCCTTTCCTTGCTTTCCAGTTCAGCCTTTTTTACCTCCAGGTCCTGCAGCTGAATGTCGAAGTCCAGCTCCTTGTCGCCGGCCAGTTCACCGGCCCTGTTAAGGGCATGGGAAGGCAGGCCGATGGTCCTTGCTATTTCAAAGGCGAAGGAGCTTCCCGGCATGCCGGTTTTCAGCATAAAGAGGGGGCGCATCTGTTTGGAGTCGAACAGCATGGATCCGTTTACCATGCCCTTTTGCCTGCCGGCCATCAGCTTCAGGTTGGCGTAGTGGGTGGTGACCACACCCCGGGCCTTTTTCTCCAGCAGGCTCTCCAGGATGGCTTCTGCTATGGCGCCCCCTATGCGTGGCTCCGTTCCGCTGCCGAACTCATCGATGAGGAAGAGGCTTCGGCTTCCGGCTCGCTCCAGCAGGTGTTTCATGTTCAGGAGGTGGGAGCTGTAGGTGCTCAGGTCATTTTCGATGCTTTGCTCATCGCCGATGTCGATGAAGATCTCGTGGAAGATGCCCGCTTCGGAATAGCTCTCCATGGGCACCAAAAGTCCACATTGAAGCATGTACTGGATCAGTCCGCACGTCTTAAGGCACACCGATTTGCCACCGGCATTGGGCCCCGAGATCACCAGGATCCGCTCCTCGCTGTTGAGCTCGATGGTGAGGGGCTCCACCTGTTTGTCGCTTTTCTTGTAGGACAGGAACAGAAGGGGGTGCCTGGCTTTGACCCATTTGATCACTGCTTCATTGGTGAGGCCCGGCCTGCTTGCTTCAAGGTCCAGCGCCAGCAGGGCTTTGGCACGGGTGGCATCCATCTTGCCCAGCATGGCGTAAGCCTTTTTCAGCTCAGGGATCTCCGGCCGCCATTCGGCGGTGAACGCCTTGAGCAGTTTGATGATCTCCTGTCGCTCTTCGCCCTCCAGCTCGCGGATGCGGTTATTGATCTCAAAGACCTCTTCGGGTTCCACGAAGGCGGTTTGTCCGGTGGAGGAATGGTCGTGTATGAAGCCCCGCAGCTTGCGCTTATAAGCCACGGGCACGGGGATAACCTGGCGGCCGTTACGCAGGGCCAGTTCACTATCCTTGCTGATCCAGCCCTGTGATTTCCCTTCACTGAACAGGCTGTTGATGCGCTGCAACGCCTTCCTGGACAGTTTATCCATTTCTTCGCGTATATCGGTCAGGCGGACTGAAGCGCTGCTGCGCACCTGTCCCTGCTCGTCGATCAGTGCATGGATGCGGCCGGGCAGGCTGCTGTCGGGTTGCACCCCTTCTGTCAGCGCAGCCAGGGCGGGATACCTGGGCTTGTCCTCCTCCGTGGTGCGCGCCAAAAAGTCCAGAACAGCCAAAATGGTGGTCAGGGAGCGTTTGATGTCAGACAATTCTTCGGGTTCTGCATAGGTGTCGGCCGGCTTGAGGCGTTCAAACAGGGCAGTGGGGTCGTAGTAGTCGGACCCCGGAAAGCGTTCGCCCCCAAGCAGTATCTGCCGAAACTCCTCTGCCTGGTCCAGCAGGGGGCCGATCTCCGATGCCTGGCTAAGGAAATGGATCTCCCGGATCTGTTTTTGTCCGAGCGTACCGTAGCAATGCCCTTCCAGGATTTGCCTGATCTGGTCAAATCCGGTCTTTTCTTCAAAATTGGCGGGGTGGATATGTGTCATAGGCCCAGTGTTGCTGAGTGCAGAAAACAGGATGTTGGCTTGTACCGGAGACCTTTTTCCATTAAGTCGGTAATGTCAACCGGTGGTCAAAATTACAGCAAAAAGGGGAATTCAAATCTGAGAGACATTGGTGGGACTTAATCGCCACTTACAAAAAACAAAAGCCTGTCTATCAATGCATAGACAGGCTTTTTTCGTAGCGGGGACGGGAGTTGAACCCGTGACCTTCGGGTTATGAATCCG
>SKNE01000160.1 GCA_007120675.1 Bacteroidales bacterium | reverse complement strand
TCCTCACGGGCGTGCTGGCACAGGAGCTGGAGAAGTACGGCTTCAGGCAGCTGAACCAGCATTTCTTTGACACCCTGCTGATCCAGCTGCCGGAGAACCTGTTCTCCAACGCCGTACAACAAGTGGCACTGGACCACCATATGAACTTCCGCATCATTGACGACAAGCACATCGGCATCAGCCTGGATGAAACCACCACGCTGGAAGAGGTGAACACCATGCTGTCGATCTTTGCCGAGGTGGCCGGAAAAGGGTTCAGCCCCTTTGTATGCGACCCGGTGGAGTGCCAGAAGATCACCACCATCCCCGATATCCTGCAACGCGGAAGCGACTTCCTGAAGCAGTCGGTCTTCAACTCCTACCACAGTGAAACGGAGATGATGCGCTATATGAAGAAGCTGGAGAACCGCGACCTGGCCCTGAACCGGACCATGATACCGCTGGGCTCCTGTACCATGAAGCTGAATGCCGCCTCGGAACTCTTTGCCCTGAGCTGGCCGGAGTTCAGCAGCATCCACCCCTTTGTCCCCGCCGAACAGGCCGCCGGATACCACGAGCTCATCCGGCAGCTGGAGAAAGACCTGTGTGAGATCACCGGGTTTGCCGGTATCTCCTTCATGCCCAACTCGGGCGCTTCCGGCGAGTATACGGGACTGATGGTGATCCGCGCCTACCACCAGAGCCGGGGCGAAGGTCACCGCGACATCACCCTGATCCCCTCCTCCGCCCACGGCACCAACCCGGCCAGCGCCGTGATGGCCGGCACCAAGGTGGTGGTGGTCAAATGCGATGAAAACGGAAACATCGACATCGATGACCTGCGTGAAAAAGCGGAAAAGCACAAGGACAACCTGGCCGCCATCATGGTGACCTACCCCTCCACCCACGGGGTTTTCGAAGAGGAGATCCTGGAGGTGACACGCATCATCCATGAGAACGGGGGACAGGTCTATATGGACGGGGCCAACATGAATGCCCAGGTGGGCTACACCAACCCCGCCATCTGCGGCGCAGACGTATGCCACCTGAACCTGCACAAAACCTTCGCCATCCCCCATGGCGGCGGCGGACCTGGTGTGGGACCCATCGGGGTGGCCGAACACCTGCTGCCCTTCCTCCCCTCCCACCCCCTGCTCAAGACCGGGGGAGAACAGGGGATCCCGGCAGTGGCAGCCGCCCCGTTCGGCAGCGCCTTCATCCTGACCATCACCTATGGCTACATCAAAATGCTGGGTGGACACGGCCTCAAGGAGGCAACACGGATAGCCATCCTGAGCACCAATTACCTGAAGGCACGACTGGAAAAACACTACAAGGTCCTTTACACCGGTAAGAAGGGCTGGTCGGCCCACGAGATGATCCTGGACTGCAACCCCTTCAAGCGCCTTGCTTCGGTGGACGCCATCGACATCGCAAAGCGCCTGATGGACTACGGCTTCCACGCCCCCACCGTGGCCTTCCCCGTGGCAGGAACCCTCATGGTGGAACCCACGGAGAGCGAACCCCTCTCTGAACTGGACCGCTTCGTGGAGGCGATGATCTCCATCCGCGAAGAGATTGCGGAGATCGAAGGGGGACAGGCGGATAAGGACAACAACGTGATCAAGAACGCGCCCCATACCGCGGCCATGGCTGCCGGTAATGCGTGGGACAAGCCATACAGCCGCGAAAAGGCTGCATTCCCTCTGCCGTGGTCAGCTGAGATCAAATATTTCCCGCCCGTCACACGCATCGATGATGCCTATGGCGACCGCAACCTGGTGTGTACCTGCGAGCCCATCGACAGCTACGCACAGGATGGATAATCCGGCGTAGGACGCTGGTTACCAGGCACATCACGGGCTGTGGCCGCACAAGGAAACACGGCGAGGAACGCGGGACACCGGACGCATCCCGTGCCGTCACCCCACCAGGTGCGAGGGACACGGCGTAGAACGCGGGTTACCAGGCACATCCCGGGCTGTGGGCACAAGGACACACAGCGAGGAACGCGGGACACCGGACGCGTCCACAGGTAAAAGCGGCCATTGGGTGACCGGCACTTCCCGGTCATTCACCGGCGGCTTTTATGCTTTTTTGTGCTTATGCAGGATGAGTAGATGTCGCCGGCACGCCAAATGGCACTATCTTTGCGTTTCAAACCTCTGTTTATGACCTTACTGAAAGAAATGACCTTCAGGGCACTCCTGGAGCACAGCACCAAGGAACATGCCTCCCGCCCGGCACTGGGCTATGTCGGCCATCAGCCACTGACCTATGAGGGGGTGGGAAAAGAAGCGGGCCGACTGACCGATTTGCTCCGGGCGCAGGGCGTCTCCAGGGGTGACAGGGTGGCGCTCCTCTCACAAAACATGCCCAACTGGGGGGTGGCCTACCTGGCCATCACCTCCATGGGTGCCGTGGTGGTCCCCATCCTGATCGACTTCACCCCACACGAGATCGCCAAGATCCTCACCCACAGTGAGGCGCGCACCATCCTCGTGTCGGAAAAACAGGCCCACAAGCTGCAGCTCAGCCTGCCCAACACCCTGAAAAGGGCCATATGGCTCGATGAGTTGTCAGAAATCAGCCTGGGCAGCCTGGAGCTGTCAGGGCAGGTGGTTCCGGTCGAACAAAAAGGCCTGGCGGAACAGGGCACCGGCAAGCTGCAGCCACCGGCAGAGGATGACCTGGCTGCCATACTCTACACTTCGGGCACCACAGGCAATCCCAAGGGGGTGATGCTTAGCCATAAGAATATCCTGTCCAACGTAATCAATACCCTGGGCATACAGGATGTGACGCACGAGGACCGGCTGCTTTCCGTGCTGCCGCTGCCGCACACCTACGAGTGCACCATCGGCTTCCTTATCCCCTTCCTGCGCGGTGCGTCGGTGTATTACCTGGACAAGCTGCCCACCCCCACCGTGCTGCTCCCCGCCATGGAGAAGGTGAAGCCCACCATGATGCTCACCGTTCCGCTGATCATCGAGAAGGTCTACCAAAACAAGGTCCTGCCCAAGCTTACGGGTAGCCTGGTGATGCGTGCATTATCCAAATCGAGGGGCTTTCAGAAGTTCTTCCACAAGATGGCAGGGAAAAAGATCTATAAAGCCTTCGGCGGACAACTTCACTTTTTCGGCATCGGCGGCTCCAAGCTGAGCGCGCCCACAGAGCGCTTTTTACGCGACGCCAAATTCCCTTACGCCATCGGCTATGGCCTCACTGAAACATCCCCCCTGCTGGCAGGTTGCGGACCCCACCTGACCCGCTTTCAGTCCACCGGCTTCTGCCTGCCCGGACAAGAACTGAAGATCCTCGACCCCGATCCGTCCACAGGCGAAGGGGAGATCCTGGCCAAAGGACCCAATGTGATGATGGGTTACTACAAGGAGCCCGAACTCACCAAGGATGTCTTTACCAACGACGGCTGGTTCAGGACCGGCGACCTGGGTGTGCTGGACGAAGATGGCTTTCTGTATATCAAGGGGCGCATCAAAAACGTCATCATCAGCTCCACGGGCGAGAACATCTATCCGGAGGACATCGAAGCGGTGATCAACAGCGAACGGCACGTGCTGGAGTCGCTGGTATACGAATGGAAAGGCAAACTGGTGGCCAGGGTGCACCTGAACTACGAGGAGATCGATAAACGCTACCACGAGATCAGGGAGGCAGCCGGGAAGAACTACCGGGACTTCAAGGACTCGGCCGGAAAAAACTACCAGGGCTTAAAAGACTCAGCCGGGAAAAACTACCAGGACTTCAAAGACTCGGCCGGGAAGAATTACCAGGAGCTGAAGGATTCGGCCCACCAGCTTTATGAGCAGATGCAGGAAAGGGTCAGGGAGCGGCTGGAAAAGATCCAGCAGCGTGTCAACACCCGGCTCAACCGGTTCTCGCGGCTCAGCGTGATAGAAGAGCAGTCAGAGCCCTTCGAAAAGACCCCCACCAAAAAGATCAAGCGCTACCTTTACAAGGAAAAAGATAGCTAAGAAAAAAGGGAGGGTGCGATGGCACCCTCCCTTTTTTCGTACTGCCTGCTCACAGCCCCCCCTGGTGACATTACAGGATGGAGTAGGTAACGGCCACCCCTACAGTCACAACCGAGGCCATCACCATCAGCTTGATGAGGATGTTGAGGCTGGGTCCCGAGGTATCCTTGAAGGGATCCCCCACGGTGTCGCCGGTCACGGCTGCCTTATGGCTCTCAGAGCCCTTCCCGCCATAATGACCCTCTTCGATGTACTTCTTGGCGTTGTCCCACGCACCGCCGGCATTGGCCATGAAGATGGCCAGGGCGAATCCGCTGGAGATGGTACCCAGCAGGAGTCCCGACACACCGGGCACCCCAAAGATCAATCCGACGACCACAGGGATCAGCAAGGCGATGAGTGAGGGCACCAGCATCTCTTTCTGGGCACCCTTGGTGCTGATGTGCACACAGCGAGCGTAGTCAGGCTCGGTCTTCCCTTCCATGATGCCGGGCATGGTGGCGAATTGCCTCCGCACCTCGTCCACCATCTTCTGGGCAGCGCGTCCCACGGCATTCATGGTCATCCCGCTAAAAAGAAATACGGCCATCACCCCCAGGAGGATGCCCACGATCACCTTGGGGTTCATCAGGTGCACCTCGTAATGGTGGACAAAGTCCATGAAGGTGGCTTCGATGGCGGGCGTGCCATTGATCAGCTCAAAGGGCCTGTCCAGAAACTTCACAAACATCATCCGCACCTCCTCAAAATAGGACGCCAGCAGTGCCAGCGCCGTGAGGGCGGCCGACCCAATGGCAAAGCCCTTGCCGGTGGCGGCAGTGGTGTTGCCCAGCGCATCCAGGGCATCGGTGCGCTGGCGCACCTCGGCACCCAGGGCACACATCTCTGCGTTGCCCCCTGCGTTGTCGGCGATGGGACCATAGGCGTCAGTGGCCAGGGTGATCCCCAGGGTGGAAAGCAGTCCAACGGCGGCGATGCCGATGCCATAGAGACCGATGTTCAGGCTCTCCACGGCAAAGGTGAAGCCCGTGGCAAAGGAAAATGCCAGGGTGATGGCCACCACGATGATGATCAGGGGGACGGCAGCAGAGATCAATCCGGTGCCCACGCCGCTGATGATCAGGGTGGCACTGCCCGTCTGGGCCGACTGGGCGATCTTCCGGGTGGGCTTGTAGGCAGAGGCGGTGAAGTATTCGGTGGACTGACCAATGGCTATGCCAGCCAGCAGGCCGGTCACGATGGACCCCCACAGTCCGAGGTAATTGGGAAGCTGCAGGAAGTAAAGGATCAGGAAAGAGGCAATGACGATGAGCACGGCACTCATGTTCACGCCAAAGCCCAGGGAGCGGAGCAGCTGCTTCTGGGTGGCCCCTTCACGGGTGCGCACAAGAAAAACGCCCAGGATCGACAAGAGGGTGCCGATGGCGGCGATCAGCATGGGGGCCATCACCGCACTGAACTGCATGTGGAGCAGATCGGGCGACATAAAGGCGGCCGCGCCCAAAAGGGCCGTGGCCAAAATGGAAGCGGCAAATGACTCAAACAGGTCGGCGCCCATGCCGGCCACATCCCCCACGTTGTCGCCCACATTGTCGGCAATGGTGGCGGGATTGCGCGGGTCATCCTCCGGGATGCCGGCCTCCACCTTGCCCACCAGGTCGGCGCCCACATCGGCCGCCTTGGTGTAGATGCCCCCGCCCACACGGGCAAAGAGCGCCTGGGTGGAAGCACCCATGCCAAAGGTCAGCATGATGGCCGTGATGGTCATCAGCTTAAAGCCGGCATCCATCTCGGGAATGAAGTAATTCAATACGAGGAACCAGGCGGAGATGTCTAGCAGTACCAGTCCGACTACCACCAGGCCCATCACGGCCCCGCTGCGGAAAGCCAGGCGGAGTCCCCCGTCAAGAGAGGTGCGGCAGGCATTGGCTACCCTGCCCGAGGCATAAGTGGCAGCCTTCATGCCAAAGAAACCGGCCAGACCGGAGAAAAAACCACCGGTGATGAAAGCAAATGGCACCCAGGTGTTCTGAACGCCCATTCCGTAGGCCAGGATAGAAAAAATCACCGTGATGACAAGAAACACGATGATAACTACTTTGTACTGCTGGCGCAGGTAAGCGGAGGCACCCTCCCGCACGTGCTGCGCAATCTTTTTCATCATGTCCGTGCCCTCGTCCATGGACATCATCTGCCGGAAAAAATACCAGGCAAAACCCAGCGCCATGAGCGAGCTAATGGGAACTAACCAAAAAATAGAAGGCATTTTTCGTTTTTTTGTAGGGTGAATGAAATGAATGGATTTTGGTGAACGGCTCCAAAATTACAGATTAATTCATATCCCCACACAACAAATGTTTTTTTCATTTGAATGGGCGGCAAAAGATCACGGCCTGTAGTCTCTCGCCGGGGTTTCCATTGGATAGTGTCACCCTGTTAATCAACCCACTCGGGCCCTTTGAACCCCCTGCCACCTGGCCGGTATGCAGGGCCATGCTGTGTTCATGTATTGTTGTGATTGGGTGTGCAGCCGGCCGATCGTGGTGCGCTGTTTCGTAAAAAACTGTATTTTTGTGTGAAAGGTCCGGCTCCCCTCACCCGGATAAACTGTTGAAAGGGAATGCATATGAAGAAAATCAAGCTCGACATTCTGGGAATCTCTTACAGTCAGTCACAATCCGGAGCCTACGCCCTCATCTTTGGTGAGGCGGGCAAGAAGCGTCGCCTGCCCATCATCATCGGAAGCTTTGAGGCACAAGCCATCGCCATCGAGCTGGAAAAAATGAAGCCCAGCAGGCCCCTGACCCACGATCTGTTCAAAAATTTTGCCACCACCTTCAATATCTCCATCACCGAGGTGATCATCTACAAGTTCAGCGAGGGGATCTTCTTTGCCAAGTTGATCTGCTTTGACGGCATCAAGGAGGTGGAGATCGATTCAAGGACATCCGATGCGGTGGCCATTGCCGTCCGCTTCAAATGCCCCATCTACACCTATGAAAACATCCTGAGTGCCGCAGGCATCGTGATGCAGGAAGGGGACGAATCCATTGAAACCGGTACGACGAAGCCGGAAAGCGATACGGCGGCAGAAGGGGACACACCCGACCAGTATGGCCAGATGACCCTCAAGGAGCTGGAAAAGAAACTGATGGAAGCCATCGACGCCGAAGCCTACGAAAGGGCTTCCGTGATCCGCGATGAAATCAATAAACGCAAGGGCAGTAAATAGGCACACTGTCCGCCTTAAGCCAAACCAACACCTTTCCTTAACCCTTACGATGAATGAATACAACGAAAACGCTTTGGGGACTGACCTTCCTTTTTCTTGCGTCGCTGTTCCTTTTGGGTGCAGGTGACCTGTCAGCCAGCAACCTTTACGGAGAAGAGCCACCGGCAGTCCACACCCAGGAAGAAGCCGGTCAGCAAGAGTTCATTGAACAAGCCCTCGAAGAGGAGGCGGAAGAGCTGGCCGAGGCCCGGCATACCCGGGTGGAGATCCCCGAATACTCCTTCAGCATCGTATCCATCCTGAGGGGATTCCTGGGGATGTTCGTCCTGATCGGCATCGCCTGGCTTTTCAGCGTCAAACGCTCGGCCATATCCTGGCGCGTGGTGGGCATCGGACTGCTGGCACAGGTGGTCCTGGCCATCGGCGTGCTCCAGGTGCCGCCGGTTCAATACTTCTTCGAGGTGGTCGGCTCCTTCTTCGTGGTGATCCTTGACTTCACCAAGGCAGGCTCCGAGTTCCTCTTTGGCGGGTTCCTGGATGCAGAAACCTATGGCTTCATCTTTGCCTTCCAGGTGCTTCCCACCATCATCTTCTTCTCTGCCCTGACCAGCCTGTTGTTTTACCTGGGGCTGATCCAGAAGATCGTATACGGCATGGCCTGGCTGATGACCAAGGCCATGCGGCTGTCGGGCGCAGAAAGCCTGTCGGTGGCCGGCAATATCTTTGTGGGACAAACCGAATCGCCCCTCCTGATCAAGGCCTACCTGGCCAACATGACCAAGTCGGAGATCCTGCTGGTGATGACGGGGGGCATGGCCACCATGGCCGGCGGGGTGCTGGCCGCCTACATCAGTTTTTTGGGCGGCGACGACCCGGCACAGCGCCTCATCTTTGCACAGCACCTGTTGGCGGCCTCCATCATGGCCGCACCCGGGGCGGTGGTGCTATCCAAGATCCTATATCCGCAAACGGAGGAGATCGATAAAACCATGGAGATCTCCAAAGACCGCATCGGCGACAACGTGCTGGACTCCATCACCAACGGCACAAGTGAAGGGCTCAGGCTGGCAGCCAACGTGGCGGCCATGCTGCTGGTGTTCATTGCCTTCATCGCCATGTTCAACTTTATCGTGGGAAGGGCCGGCGACCTCTTCAACCTGAACCCGTGGATCACGGAAGTCACCAATGGCCGTTACGACAGCCTCTCGCTGCAATTCATCCTGGGGTATACCTTTGCCCCGGTGATGTGGCTCATTGGCGTCAGCCTGCCCGACATCACCCTGGTGGGCAGGCTGCTGGGAGAAAAAGTGATCCTCACTGAGTTCATCGGCTACATCAGCCTGGCAGAGCTGAAGGACACCAACGCCTTCGCCGACCCCAAGTCCATCATCATGGCCACCTACCTGCTGTGCGGCTTCGCTAACTTTGCCAGCATCGGCATACAGATAGGGGGCATCGGCTCCCTGGCACCCACACGCAGGGTGCTGCTGTCGAAGTTCGGCCTGCGGGCGCTGCTGGGGGGGACACTGGCCGGACTCATGAGCGCCACCATCGTGGGCATGATCCTTGGCTAAGCCGGGGCTTGCGCTTCCGCGGAAGCATCTATTTTTATTCCTGACCAAAACTAACAGATGAAGCAATACCTTGAACTGCTTGACCTTATACTCCATGACGGCATCGAGAAGACCGACCGTACCGGCACGGGCACGCTGAGTGTCTTCGGGCACCAGGTGCGCTTCGACCTGCAGGAGGGTTTTCCCCTGGTAACCACCAAGAAGCTGCACCTGAAGTCCATCATCCACGAGCTGCTGTGGTTTTTGAAAGGCGAAACCAATATCGCCTACCTGAAGGAGAACGGTGTCTCCATATGGGACGAGTGGGCCGATCAGAAAGGGGAGCTGGGACCTGTTTACGGGGCGCAATGGCGCAGCTGGCCCGCTGAGAAAGGATCCGTAGACCAGATCACGAACCTCATACATCAAATCAAGACGAACCCCGATTCGCGCCGGCACATGGTGTCTGCCTGGAACGTGGGACAACTGGAGCTGATGGCCCTGCCCCCCTGCCACGTGATCTTCCAGTTCTATGTGGGAAAAGGCAAGCTGTCGTGCCAGCTGTACCAGCGCAGCGCCGATGTTTTCCTGGGCGTTCCCTTCAACATCGCATCCTACTCCCTGCTCACCATGATGGTGGCGCAGGTCTGCGGCCTGCAGCCAGGTGAATTCATCCACACCTTTGGGGACGTACACCTTTACCTCAACCACATTGAACAGGCAAAGCTGCAGCTGAGCCGTTCACCAGGGAGCCTCCCCACCATGAAGATCAATCCGGAAAAAATGGATATCTTTGATTTTTGCTTTGATGATTTTGACCTGGAGGGTTATGCGCCCCATCCACACATAAAGGCACCCGTGGCTGTGTAGTATTTGGGCGACTGCCTGGAATCTGACCGGAGTGTGTTGACTTGAGTGATTGCCTGTGATTTGAACGATCCATAAAAGCTGTTTCATATGATACTATCACTCGTGGCTGCCGTGGCAAACAACAATGTCATCGGTGCCGAAAACCGCTTGCTGTGGCGCATGCCCGCAGACCTAAAGCATTTCAGGACGCTGACCATGGGACATACGATCATCATGGGACGCAAAACCTTTGAGTCCATCGGAAAGCCGCTGGACGGTCGCCAGACCGTCATCCTCACCAGGCAGGCAGGCTATGATGCCCCTGAAGGCTGCCGTGTGGTTCACTCCATGAAGCAAGCCATCCAGTCGGTGAGGGACGAAAAAGAGGTGTTCATCACGGGTGGTGGCGAAATCTACCAGGAGAGCATCGGCCTGTACCTTTGCCGCAGGCTGTACATCACAAGGATCTACGCCAACTTCGAAGGGGATGCCTTCTTCCCCGACATCGATACCGACAAGTGGGAGCTGATCGAGATGGAAGAGTT
>SKNE01000048.1 GCA_007120675.1 Bacteroidales bacterium | reverse complement strand
TTGACGAGGGCTCACACCGGGTACTGGACCTTACGGGGATGTATCTCTTACCCGGCGTGATTGATGACCAGGTGCACTTCCGCGAACCTGGATTCACCCACAAGGCGGACCTGGCCAGCGAATCGCGGGCGGCCATCGCCGGTGGCATCACCACTTTTATGGAGATGCCCAACACCAGTCCGCAGACCATCACACAGAAGCTGCTGGAGGAGAAATTCAGCCTGGCTGCGGAAAAAAGCCTGGCCAATTATTCGTTCTACATGGGGGCCACCAACGATAACCTGGATGAGCTGAAGGCCAGCGACCCATCCCGGGTATGTGGCATCAAGGTCTTCATGGGTGCATCCACAGGGGATATGCTGGTGGATAATCCCCTGAGCCTGGAGGGCATCTTCAGGGAGGTATCACTGCCGGTAGCGGTGCACTGTGAAGATGAAAGCATCATCAGGGCCATTATGGAAAGAAGCAGGCAGCTTTACGGGGAGGATATTCCCGTGCACCTCCACCCGCTGATCAGGAGTCACCAGGCCTGCGAAAGCTCTTCCAGGAAGGCCATCTCCCTGGCGGAAAGATTCGGCACCCGGCTGCACCTGCTGCACCTGAGCACAGCCAATGAGGTGCGTTTGCTTTCCAACGATTCCCCCCCCGGCAAAAAACAGATCACCGCCGAGGTGTGCGTTCACCACCTGTGGTTCCACATGGACGATTACGCCAAAAAGGGCAGCCACATCAAGTGGAACCCGGCCATCAAATACCATGATGACCGGGCCGCCCTGATCAGGGCCGTCAAGGAAGGCTATTTTGATGTGATTGCCACCGACCATGCGCCCCACAGCCTGGAAGAAAAACAACAGCCATACAGCCGTTGCCCCTCAGGCGCGCCCATGGTGCAGCACAGCCTGCCTGCCATGCTGACCCTGGCAAACAAACACCACTTTGGCATAGAGAAAGTCGTGGAGCTCATGTGCCACAACCCGGCCATCTGCTTCAACATCAGTAAACGGGGATTCATTCGTGAGGGCTATGCAGCCGACCTGGTGGTGATTGATGCCGGGAAAGCCCATACAGTAACCAGGGACTCCCTTTACTACAAGTGCGGCTGGTCGCCGCTGGAGGGGTCCACACTGGATGCCAGTGTGATTCATACCTTTGTGAACGGGAAGATGGTTTTCGAGGATGGACGTTTTCATGAACAGCACAAGGGGGAGGCGCTGCGCTTTTCCAGGTAAACCGCATCACCCCTCAAGGCTACCGTCCGGAAGGCAACGGCTCGGCCTCACTTTCCATCACGCTGAGCCGGTTGAGCATCTTTTCGTGGATGAGGTCCATCTCCCCTGCATCCAGGAGATAACAATCCAACGCCGCTTCAAAGTCAAGCGCATCCACACCGTGGCTGTAAAAGATCCCCCCGTAGTAGTACCTGGCTG
This sequence comes from Bacteroidales bacterium, assembly GCA_007120675.1. Classification (GTDB taxonomy): domain Bacteria; phylum Bacteroidota; class Bacteroidia; order Bacteroidales; family UBA7960; genus PUPG01. The sequence goes on along the minus strand of SKNE01000048.1, from coordinate 8,731 downwards.
AGTCTCTCACCTTCCGGTTCACATGCTGGTATTCCAGCAAAAACGCCTCCAGCACGTAGATATCAGCCAGGATGGCGGCCATCTGGTCCCTGCCGAGGATCTTATCGCAGTCATCGCGCCCGGGCGCCCTGAAAAAGGTGCAGGCGGCCAGTAACGACACCAGGCTGACGATCCAAACAATCCTTATGAGCATTTGCTTCTCCATGACGTTGGGGCGGGAGAAAGTCCATTTCTCCCTGCTGTCTCTGTTATAAAAGCCGGTCATCCACCAGGTGGGGCAGTGTCACCCTGAGCCGTGGCTCTTTCTCCATGGCCCGTTTGATGGCAAAGATGGCTTCTTTGTTTCTTGCCCAGCTGCGGCGGGCGATGCCGTTGTTGACATCCCAGAACAGCATGCTTTCCAGCCGCCGCTCTGAGTCCCGGCTTCCGTCCAGCACCAATCCGAACCCCCCATTGATCACTTCTCCCCAGCCCACGCCGCCGCCGTTGTGTATGGACACCCATGTGGCACCCCGGAAACTATCCCCTATCACATTGTGAATGGCCATATCGGCCGTAAATTGTGAGCCGTCATAGATATTGGATGTTTCCCGAAACGGGCTGTCCGTGCCACTCACATCGTGGTGGTCGCGGCCGAGAATGACGGGTGCGGATATCCGGCCGTCCCTGATGGCCTCGTTAAACGCCTTGGCAATCCTGATCCGGCCATCACTGTCGGCGTAAAGTATGCGGGCCTGGGAGCCGACCACCATCTGGTTCTCTTCAGCCTGCTCTATCCAGTGCAAGTTGTCTTGCAGCTGCTGCCTGATCTCTGGTGGGGCCTCCTCCATCATCTCCCTGATCACCCCTGCGGCGATGCGGTCGCTCACCTGGAGATCGGCCGGATCGGAAGAGGCACACACCCAGCGAAAGGGCCCGAATCCGTAGTCAAAGCACATGGGGCCCATGATGTCCTGCACATAGGAAGGGTACTTGTAATTTTTGTCCTCCCTGAAGACATCGGCACCGGCACGACCGGCTTCCAGCAAAAAGGCGTTCCCATAGTCCCAGAAGTACATGCCCCTCTCCACCATGGCATTGATCGCTCTCACGTGGCGATGAAGGGAAGAGCGAACCTTGTCGCGGAAAGCGTCCGGGTCTGTGACCATCATCTCATTGGCCTCGTCAAAGCCGACACCGGCCGGGTAGTAGCCCCCGGAATAGGGATTATGCAGGGAGGTCTGATCGGATCCCAGCTCCACGTGCATGCCGGCATCAACGAATCGTTCCCAAAGGTCCACGATATTCCCCTGGTAGGCAAGCGATACGGCTTCCTTGTTTTCCTTTGCCCCCCGGATGCGCTCCAGGAGTTCATCCAGGTCATGGTATACTTCATCAACCCAGCCCTGGGAGTGCCGTGTTTTGGTGGCTTTCGGGTTGATCTCCGCAATGACCCCGATGGCGCCGGCAATGACCGCAGCCTTGGGCTGGGCGCCTGACATTCCGCCCAGGCCACTGGAAACAAACACCTTGCCTGCAAGGCCTTGCGTCCCGTCTCCCAGCATGCGCCCGGCATTGAGGACGGTGATGGTGGTGCCGTGCACGATGCCCTGTGGCCCGATATACATGAACGAGCCCGCAGTCATCTGCCCGTACTGTGTCACGCCAAGGGCATTGAAGCGCTCCCAGTCGTCCGGCTTTGAGTAATTGGGTATCATCATGCCGTTGGTGACCACCACCCTTGGCGCATCGGGATGACTGGGAAACAGTCCCATGGGATGACCACTATAGAGCACCAGGGTCTGGTCATCCGTCATTTCCGCCAGGTACTTCATGGTGAGCAGGTACTGCGCCCAGTTCTGGAAAACCGCCCCATTGCCTCCATAGGTGATCAGTTCATGGGGATGCTGAGCCACGGCATAATCCAGGTTGTTACTCAGCATCAGCATGATGGCGGCAGCCTGGCTGGAGCGGTGGGGAAAGGCGTCAATGCTTCTGGCACTGATGGGATAATCGGGGCGGAAACGGTACATGTAGATTCGACCGTAAGTTTCCAGCTCCTCCCTGAATTCCCCCGCAAGGACAGGATGGTGTTTTGCGGGAAAATAGCGTAAGGCGTTGCGCAGGGCCAGTTTTTTCTCCCCCTCATCCAGGATGTCCTTTCTGCGGGGTGCATGGTTGATGTCCGGATCACGAGGTTTGGGTGCGGGCAGTTCATCCGGTATGCCCTGTAATATAGCTTGTTTAAAATCCATCACAGATAATATCGTTTGTAAGTGCAAGTCCCGCTCCTGGCCCTGTCGCCCATATGCCTTTCTCCGGCAGCAGGCCCTTTGGAAGGGCCAGGCAGGTCACCTTGCCCCATGTTCTTTAGTCTTCACACTTCTCCACCCTTGTGACCTCAAAAAGAGGCACATCCCAGGAAAACCACTCCTCCTCCAGGGTACTCATCCGGATGTTTTCGGCGGTAAAGCGGAGGTCTCCTCTTGCACCGCGCTTGCTTTCCCACGGACGCAGGCAATGCATTTGCTCGCTGCTCTCAAGGAATAATTGTCCGTCGCGGTAGAAGCCCGCCGTGAATCTCACCTCCAGGGGGGCATCCGACATATTGGTCAGTTTGAGGTTGAGTACTGCCTGTGGGTCGCGACCGAAGTAGCTATCCCTCTGCCAGCGGTATTCGATCTGCACGTGGTCCGTGGTTTCAAGGACTGTATAGTCGACCTGTGCCGCTGCAGGCCTGGCTTGGAGCATCCACAGGCAAAATAACATGCCTGAAAGCATTAGGGTCTTTTTCATCGCTGTTGGCTTTGCATTGTGTTTGAATAAGGAGAACGCCGTCATATGCGCTCTATCATGTTTTTCAGGGCCTGGTACAAAAACTCCCGTGCCCGGAACAGTTGCGCCTTCACTGTGCCCAATGGGAGGTCCAGCTCAGTGGCTATTTCGTCATAGGACAGCTCCTGGAAATAACGCATGGCGATGAGCCTGCGGTATCGTGGCTTCAGGGTGTCCACCACCTGCCGCACCAATTCAATCTTCTGACTTCGTATGAAGGTCTCTTCCGGGTTCACCATTTCGGCCACAAAATAAAACTTGTCTTCCGGCTCATCGAGATCTTCATTGGCCTCCTGGTTCAGGACATTCTTTTTCTGCTTTCTGATGAAGTCGATGCAGTGATTGGTGGCTATTTTGAAAAGCCAGGTGCTGAACGCATATTTCTTGTTATACTGCCGGATGTTCGTGAAGGCCTTCCCGAAGGTCTCTATGCACAGGTCCTCCGCATCATTGGGGTTACCGGTCATCTTCAGCAGCATGTAAAAGATCGGTTCCTTGTAATGCTGCAGCAGCTCGGCGAAAGCCTGCTGGTTGCCATTTTCCACCGCATCCTGCAGCAGGGCCAGATCCCTTTTAGCCTTTTCGGTATGTCCCGCTTTTACTTCCATGCGGTGGTTTCGTGCATTAGCAGTGAAACACCGGTGACAAGGTATATCAACACGAGCATCGGCTCACCAATCAACGAAAATACATAATTTTTATTTTCATGCAGTTTTGCGGCGGTTTTGCTGTAAATGAGCTGCGCGCTGGCCAGGCGCAGAATGAAGGCCGCGGTGGCAATGAGTCCCGCCATGGAGAAGCCAAGCCACAGGATGATGCCCAGCCACAGCGGATAAAACAAAAGGAGGCTAAGCTGGTAAAGTCCCAACAGGCGTTTATGCCGCTTCTTGTATCGTTTCCCCGTACTGAGGTGACGCCGTTTCTGCCTGAACCATGCTGCAAAGCTGGTTTTTGGCGCAGACACACACAGCGCGGCCGGGGATAACTCAACGGCGGTGTTTTCCCTGGTGGCCACCTGGTTGATGAACAGGTCATCATCGCCGGAAATCACATCGTAGTGCGACACAAAACCTTTGACACGGTAGAAGAGCTCTTTCTTGTAGGCCAGGTTGCGCCCCACGCCCATATAGGGCCTGCCTGCCAGGGCGAATGACAAGTACTGCATGGCCACCTGCAAGGTGTCGAAGCGTATCAGGGCATTGAGCAGTCCGGGTCGTTTTTCATAGGGGCTAAATCCCAGGACGATCTCCTTATCCTTTGTTAAGCCACTGGACATCAACCTGAGCCAGCCGCTGGAGGAGGGGCGGCAGTCGGCATCCGTCAGCAGCAGGCGCTCGTGCCGGGCAGAGCGGATGCCCACTGAAAGGGGAAACTTCTTTCCCCGGAGAAAACTGACACTGCTCTTTAATGAAATGACCTTAAGGTGCTCATATTGCTTTTCCAGGTCTCTCAAGAGTTGATCGGTATCATCCCCGGAGGCGTCATCCACAACGATCACTTCATACTGGGGATAATCCTGCTGAAGCAAAACAGGCAGGTTTTTTTTCAGCTTGTGGTACTCATCCCTTGCACAGACCACCACCGACACGGGACCGGTAAATGCCCGGTGGTCGCCCTCCCTTTGGGGGTGCCTGTAAAAAGCGATGCGCGCAAAGAAGTACCAGTGATAGGCGAGTTGTATGATCACGAGGATCAAAAAAAGGGCCAGCAATGCGAAGGCAAGCCATTCATCCCAGGCAAGGGGGACAGCTTCCAGGAAAGTGTTTAAATCCATGCAAGGGTCCTTTAAATGGTGCGGCAGATAAGCCACGCCAACTCAAATCACAGGCACAAATGTACGTGATTTTTTTTCAGGCGAAATTACACACAGACGCATGAAAAAATTTCATGTACTTTTGGCAAAAATGTCGGACAGATGAATTTCACCATTGAGGCAAGGGACGCACACAGCCACGCCCGTGCAGGAGTCATCCAAACAGATCACGGCAGGATCAGCACCCCTGTTTTTATGCCCGTGGGTACCGCAGCCACAGTGAAAGCCATCCATCACAAAGACCTGGAGGAGTCGGTACGGCCCGGCATTATACTGGGCAACACCTACCACCTTTACTTGCGCCCGGGCACGGAGGTCATCCACCAGGCCGGGGGCATACACCGCTTCATGTCATGGAGCAAGCCCGTGCTCACCGACAGCGGCGGCTACCAGGTCTACTCACTGTCTGAGCGCCGCAAGCTCAGTGCCGATGGCGTGCGCTTTCAGTCACATATCGACGGCTCACGACACCTTTTCAGTCCCGAAAGGGTGATGGACATACAGAGAATGATCGGCGCCGACATCATCATGGCCTTTGATGAATGTACACCCTACCCGTGCGATCGTCAATACGCCCGCGACTCCATGCAGCTGACCCACGACTGGCTCAGGCGCTGCTGCCGGCGCTTTGATGAAAGCAATGGTCATTACGGTTATTCCCAAAGCCTTTTTCCCATCGTGCAGGGCAGTACTTTTCACGACCTGCGCAGGGAGTCAGCCGAACACATCAGCGCCTGTGAGCGGGAGGGCAATGCCATCGGGGGACTGTCGGTCGGGGAACCGGCGGAGATCATGTACGAAATGACGGAACTGGTCTGCAGCATCCTCCCCGACCATAAACCGCGTTACCTGATGGGCGTGGGCACACCCGCCAACCTGCTCGAGTGCATTGCACTGGGTGTGGACATGTTTGACTGTGTAATGCCCACACGCAATGCCCGCAATGGCATGCTTTTTACCGGTGAAGGGATCATCAACATCAAGAACAAACAATGGCAAAATGACTTCTCACTGCTGGATCCGGCGGGAAGCAGCTTTGTGGACAAACGTTACAGCAGGGCCTACCTGCGTCACCTTTTTGCAGCAGGAGAAATGCTTGGGCCCATGATCGCCACCATCCATAACCTGCGATTTTACGTGCAGCTCATGGAAGAGGCCCGGCAGCAGATCATCCAGGGCACTTTCGCCACCTGGAAGGCACAGATGTTGCCCAGGCTCACAAGGCGCCTTTAAAATAAGCAACGCAATGGCGCCGTTAAACCCCAAAGGATAGCAGACCGCCTTCATGGGATCAAGGTGCAGAAGACATGTTGAAGACACTGGACATATACATCATCCGGAAATTTCTCGGGACCTTCGTGTACGCCATTTCGCTGATCATCCTGATCGTGGTGATTTTTGACCTGTCGGAAAAAATCGACAACTTCATTGAAAACCAGGCACCGCTCCGGGATATCATCCTGGTCTATTATGTGAACTTCATCCCTTACTTTATCAACCTTTTCAGTCCGCTTTTCACCTTCATCACGGTGGTCTTCTTCACTTCGCGCATGGCGTTTAACACCGAGATCATAGCCATTCTCAGTGCCGGGGTGAGCTTCAAACGCCTTTTAGTGCCCTACCTGATCTCAGCCATCCTGCTGTCCGGGCTGTCCATCTACCTGTCCAACGTGATGATCCCTTCAGCCAATGAGAAACGGCTGGCCTTTGAGAGCGAATTCGTTAGGCGGCCTGAAGGTTTCCGCGGGAGAAACGTGCATATGCAGGTGCGGCCCGGTGTGTTTGTTTACCTGGAATCGTTCAACGAGCGAACACAGACAGCTTACCGCCTCAGCCTGGAGCAAATCGAGCATGGCGAATTGACCCGCAAACTGATGTCAAACCAGGCCAGCTATCACGAAGAAAGCGGGAAGTGGACCGTCAGGGACTACAATATCAGGGATATAAACGGCCTTGAGGAGAGTATCCGTTTTGGTCGCGAGCTGGACACCATCCTGCCCTTCTCCCCCTTCGATTTCATTCAGAACCTGAAGGACATGGAAACGATGAACTATCGTGAGCTCAATGAGTTTATCGCCAATGAACGGCTCAAGGGCTCCGAGGTGGTGAGCTTTTATGAGGTGGAAAAGCACCGTCGCCTGGCCTTCCCCTTCGCCACCATGGTTCTCACCTTCATCGGCATGGCCCTGTCCAGCCAAAAGGTCAGGGGAGGCATAGGCCTTCACCTGGGTGCGGGGATTACCCTGAGCTTTGCCTTTATCCTTTTCATGCAGGTAACGACCACCTTTGCCACAAAAGGCAGTTTGCATCCGATGATCAGCGTGTGGATTCCCAACCTCCTCTTTGGCATCCTGGGGGCCTACCTGCTGAAGATTGCACCAAAATAAGCCAGCCTGGATTATTCTTGTTTTTAATCCGGGCCAGGTGCAGGGCACCGGCCATTTATAGTTATTTAACGCCAGGCATTTGCTCAAAGATAAATATCTATATATTTTTGTGCGTTCATCTTTTTGAACTTTTTTAATGGCTTATTGTTTGACCATAAGACAATTAAATATTGTTCAACCGAACAAAAACGCAAGAAAACTTAACACCCTCATTTATAAAGCGTAATAGGATGAAAAGAAAACAATCACCCAAGGTTTTGCCCGTATTCATTGCTGTGCTGGTCATAGCAGCAGCCATCGCCATTCATTCATTCATTGGCGGATTCAGCACCAATGACGCCAATGCAGCCACCCATGCTTCCTCAGCTTACGTGTTGGACCTGGACGCCGACAGCTTCGACCAGGTGATTGCCGAAGGGGTGGTACTGGTGGACTTCTGGGCCACCTGGTGTGCCCCCTGCCGCATCCAGAACCCCATCATTGATGAATTGGGCAAGGCAATGCACGAAGTGGCGCAGATCACCAAGCTCGATGTGGATGACCACGGACCCATCGCGGCACGTTTTGGTGTGAGGAGCATCCCCACCCTGATCATCTTTAAGGATGGTGAGGTGGTGGAGCGCTTCATGGGAGTTCAGCAAAAAGAGACCTTGCGCACCGCCATCGAAAAGTATCTATAAACCATCATAAGCCCTTAAAGGAATGGAAAACCTGACAAAAGACTTGTTTAAAGACAAAGTATTTGATTTTGAGAACAACAAGGAGTGGCAGTTTGCCGGCGACAAGCCTTGTATCATTGATTTTTATGCCGACTGGTGTGCTCCCTGCCGCACCCTCACCCCCATCATGGAGGAGTTATCCGAGGAGTACAAAGGCAAGGTCGACATTTATAAGATAGACACTGAGAAGGAGCAGGAGCTGGCCGCCATGTTTGGCATCCGCAGCATCCCTTCCATCTTATTTGTTCCCAAAGACGGTCAGCCGCAGATGGCTACAGGTGCCCTTCCAAAGGATGCCCTGGAAAAAGCCATTGAGGATGTGCTGGGCGTAAAAAACCAGTGATTGTCCCATGGAAATGAGCGCAGAGAATAAAGAAGGAAAAAAACGGCTGTCCCCGCTCAAAGTTAGTGCACACCGTTACTTGTGGGTAGTGGGTGCCTTCACCCTGCTTGGGGTGGTGGGCGGCTACGCTTACTACGCCCTGATCGGGTGCCAGTCGGGCGGCTGTGCCATCACATCCAACCCCTACATGAGCATGGCATGGGGTGGAGCGATGGGTTACCTGCTCCCGGACTTCTTCGTCAAGAAAAACAAGGAAGAAGAAAAGTAAGCCCCCTTATTCGATCCCTGCAAAGTGCTTCATGAACTGCACCCTGAGGAAGGCGGCGGGATTGCTGGTCATCTTTTGACTCATCGTCCCCTTGAAGTCGCTGATTTTACTGTAACTATTGGCTTCCATCCACTCTACGATCTCCTTGTGAACCAACTCCAGGTGATCCAGTCCGTTTTTATACAGTGTGGAGCAAAGCTGCACGGCACTGGCCCCCGCCATCAGCTGCTTGACAACCCCTTTGCCGTCGTGTACGCCAGTGGAGGCACACAGGTCTGTCTGAAGCTGTCCTGACAAAATGGCAATCCAGCGCAGGGAGATACTGATCTCTTCAGGATCACTGTATAGATGCGACGCTTTGATGCGCTTCTTATCCAGGTCGATGTG
>SKNE01000073.1 GCA_007120675.1 Bacteroidales bacterium | reverse complement strand
CTGGCCACACGGGAGGCAAGCGTCAGCCTGAACAGTGAGGCGGTGCCGGCACCCCAGATCACCGGCCAGGAAGAGGTGGAGATGATGCAGGGCGATGTGCTGGATTTTGACCCGCTTTTCCTCCATGTGACCGATGACCTCTTTGACTACCCCGGAGACTTTCAGGTCAGCTTGCACCCGGGGGACAACTACCATGTAACGGAAGAGCTTAGGATCATTCCCCATGAGGCTTTCAGCGGTTGGTTGTACGTCCCCTCAACGGTTAACAACGGCTTCCAGGACAGCAACACCTTTGACTTTGCCATTGAAGTGCAGTCCGTACTGGTCGTACATGAAACAGGATCGGACCACTGGCACATCTATTATGATGCCATACATGGAGATGTGGTGATTGAAAGCAAGACCCCCATGCCGGAACAAACAAGGATGCATATCGTGGACATACATGGCCGGGTGATGACCGAAGAGGTCCTGGGACAGCAAAAGGTGCACAGAAGCTCACTGGCCGGATTCCTGCCGGGAATTTATGTAGTAGTCCTTGAAGGCCCGGCACACAGGATGAACCAAAAGATCAGCGTCCGCTAAGAGGTGCTCCGGGCTGCAAAAAAAGAAGGCATCTGCTTGTATTGCCCAGGAGAGGCAAAAAGGGCAAATGCCAGTGGATAAGCTCAATGGAGTTCCCATGGGGCCTGTCTTGACCTATGCAAGCAAGCCCCACTGGTCCGAGCATTCACAAGGGCGGATCAAAGACCCGGCCGGTGGGTTGTATGGTCTTTGATTGCCTGGGGTCACCTGGTAAGGTCAATGAAGAACGTCCACTTGGCCAGGATCATACGATCGTAAAAAGGACTATTGGTGTGGCGGCTGTACTCCACCCGCAGCCTGTGATCTTCAGCCGGGTAATAGGAAAGCCCTGCCGTATACGCCCTCTCCCGCTGGGTGCCGAAATCAGCCATCCCCTCATCACCGGACCAAACGGGAATGTCCAGCTGCTGGAACATGAAACTGCTTTCCAGTTTGGGTGAATGCGCAAGGATGGCGAAGGCATAAGCACCATGCAAGGACTCACCGCCCAATTTCCTGCTGACCCCTTCTGCCTGGATGAACAGCGACTCGGTCCAGGGAAGATCCCACCACAGGTTTATGCCCCCACCCAGTGCATTCATGCGAAGGCCTTCCCTGTAGGAAGGCTGGAAAGTATCCGCCTGGGGCAGGTAAATGAATAGGGGGTGGTCACCACCCTGGTGGTCGAAATACTGGAAGCCCCTCAGTCCAAAGCGCAGACTGCCCATGTCAAATGCTGCATCCAGCGTTGTGGTCAACACCAGGTCTTCGCCTTCAAAACCGTTCTTTGCCGCCTCAACAAACAGGCTGGTACGGGCTACCCGACCCTCTCGGCAAAACCTGGCGGCCATGCCATCCACCGCCAAGCCGTGGTTGCTACCAAAATAATCCGTAAAAATGCGGGGCTTCATGTTAAACTGAAAGTCGGCCAGGTGCAGCTGATTGGCATAGCTTACGACCGAAAACATCCGTCCGGCCGAGAAGGAGATGCGATCAGGAACAGGCGACCAGGTGGCAAAAAACTCCTCCACCTCCAGTTCCACGTCATAGGCAAAGCCTTCCTCCTCGCGTAAGAAGGCAGGCCTGTTCATGTAGTCATACCAGACGGAGGAGTCAAAGTGAAAGGCCCCGAACACCCAAAAGCGCTGGCTGATGCGGACATCCACATCAATCATGATGGCCGCCAGTCCGCCCATCCCCTTGCCTGCGGGAAGGTCCAGGCTGTAAAAGCTTTCTCCTCCCAGCTCAACGATAAAGGCAGGATTGGGGGAATGGGCCTCCTCCCCGGGCTCTTCCGGGAGTTCATAAGCCAAAACGGCGGCGTGCTTGAGGGCCAGGAAAGAGATCAGCAGCAGGATAGAATGAACCTTTACGTGTGGCATGGAGAAATGAATTGGAACACTTAGTATGACTGTCTGGCCATGCCATGGTTTAATGCCAGTGAGAAAAAATCACGGGTCATGCATGCGCACCACTCAGACCCGGCTGCATCATTCACCCAAAGCTTCATCATTCGTGCTAAGCTGCATCATTCATGCTAGGCCATAATCCCACTAAGGCCTGATGATGAGCGGGGCCTGGAAGCGCTGGTCATTGAGCTGGCCGGTGAGCAGGTAAAATCCGGGGCTCATGGCCTCCAGGTCCAGGACAACCTCCCTTCGTTCGGCCGTGTGACACTCATGGTATGACACGTAGACCGTCCTGCCGGTCAAATCCACCATCCTCAACTGCAGCTCACCAGCCCTGTCAGGATGCACAACGAGCGTCACCGGGCCACCTGCCGGATTGGGATAGAGCTTTTCCAGGAATGTGGCGGGACTTATGTCCGGGACTTGTGTCTCATCCAGCTCCACGGAGGGGGCGATCAGCATGCCGCCCTGGGGTGGCAAGAGCAGGAAGTGGGGAAAGCCCCCGGCAACAGGGGATTCCCCCGGCATATAATCCAGTATGATCATGAAAAGGTTTGGATCGCCCCAGCCATAGTGCTCACTCAAGAGGTGTTCGTTGTGGTAAGACTGGCTCTCCTCGCCGGTCGCCGCATGGATGTCCACATGGAATTCCGCGGGACTGTGAAACAGCAT